>JAZBOU010000240.1:0-13987 GCA_036351275.1 Bacteroidales bacterium | reverse complement strand
ATACAGAATTGCAAATTACTTCCCCCAATTCTCCCGATCCAGGCTCCTGTAATTGATGGCTTCGGCCAGGTGTTCTGTCGATACTTCGTTGCTGCCGGCCAGGTCGGCAATGGTGCGTGATACCTTTAGTATGCGGTCGTATGCCCTGGCCGAAAGGCTCAGCTTTTCCATTGCGTTCTTAAGCAGTTCATGTCCGTCCTTGCCGGGGCGCGCATACTTTTTTAATATACGTACCGGCATCTGTGCGTTACAGTGTATGTTTTGTTCCTCCCTGAAGCGTTCTTCCTGCAACTTCCTGGCACGGATCACCCTTTTTCTCACGGCCTCGCTGCTTTCACCGGCTTGCATTTTCGAAAGCTCGGAAAAAGGTACAGGGACTACTTCTACATGGATATCGATGCGGTCCATGAGGGGGCCGGAGACCTTGTTCAGGTACTGCGGCACTTTGCCGGGCTGGCAGGTGCAATCCTGTGTGGGATGATTATAATAACCGCACGGGCAGGGATTCATGGCTGCTACCAGCATGAACCCTGCAGGGTATTCAACTGTTTGCCTGGCACGGGCAATACTTACCAGGCGCTCTTCCATGGGCTGCCGCATAACCTCCAGCACCGTTCGTTTAAATTCGGGTAGTTCATCAAGGAAGAGCACACCGTTATGTGCCAGGGATATCTCCCCCGGCTGGGGGAAAGTCCCGCCACCAACCAGGCCGGCATCGCTGATGGTATGGTGCGGCGAACGGAAGGGACGCACAGAGATCAGGGAAGTGTTGGTCTTCATTTTACCTGCCACGGAGTGGATCTTCGTGGTCTCAAGGGCTTCGTGCAGGTTTAAAGGTGGCAATATGGAGGGCAGCCGTTTGGCCAGCATGGTCTTACCCGAACCCGGGGGGCCGATAAGGATCACATTATGTCCGCCTGCCGCTGCTATTTCCAGTGCACGCTTTATGTTTTGCTGCCCCTTAACATCACTGAAATCGAATTCGTATGCATCCAGCCCTGAGAAAAACTCCTGCCTGGTGTCGATGCGTGTAGCCTGCAGTTCATTTTTCCCCTTGAAAAATCCGATCACCTCTTTAATGTTTTCCACACCGAAAATATCGATACCTGTCACGATAGCAGCTTCAGGTGCATTCTGTTTTGGGAGTATAATGCCTTTGAAACCTTTCTTTTTGGCTTCTATGGCAATTGGCAATGCCCCTTTGATCGGCGCCAGGCCCCCATCAAGCGAAAGTTCACCCATGATCACGTAATCACCAACGTTTTTGGGACTGATCTTTTCTGAAGCCGCCAGTATGCCGATAGCCAGCGTTAGGTCATAACTGGAGCCCTCTTTGCGGATGTCGGCAGGGGCCATGTTGATCACGATCTTTTTGCCGGGGATCTTCAGGCCGATGTATTTCAGGGCTGCTTCAATGCGCTGGTGGCTTTCCTTTACCGCACTATCCGGCAGGCCAACCAGGAAAAAGTTCACTCCCTGGTCAACGATCACTTCCACGGTAATGGTAATGGCGCTGATGCCTACCAGGGTGCTTCCGTAAGTTTTTACGAGCATGGTATCGATAGATTAGGTTACATCTATTAATACCGAAAATGGCAAAATGTCACACTTCTTAAGTGTTGGGTGTTGGGTTTTGGGTGTTGAGTTAATTAAGAATGAAGAACTTACGAATCTTAGATTTATGGATTGTAACCGGAATTATCAAGCACCTGCCTGGCGGTCATTTCCTGCATCAGCTGGAGCAGGCTAACGTCCGTGTTATTTTCCATGAAGCTTCGCACCACCTGCCAGCCGACCCACCATCCGGTACGACCGGGTGAGCCGTCGGGAAAGTAAGAGGTGAATGGCCCGTCGATGATGAGTTTATGGGTTTTTTCGTAATCGGAGGAAAACAGCAGTTCATTTTCGATCAGGAACGCCCAGAGGTTTCGCTCATTATCTTCGCACCAGTTCAATTGTTTTTCAGTATATGCGATCTTTATGGTATCATGTGCTTGCGGCAGGATAGCATCCAGGAAGTACATCACCTTGCCTTTTTCAATGATACGGTCGAGCAGGATGTTCTCATCGGGGTAATTTTTAGGAATATTATTTGCCGCTTCTATCATCACATCCCTGACCAGATAATCCGGTGTTGCCCTGCGGCTGCGATACCGGGGTATGCGTGCTTCCGCATAGGGGGAATAATCTTTCCCGAGGTACATATCGAGTGCGATAAGCAGGATCCCGCTATGAAGTTGTACGGGATATTCATAATCAAGTCCCGAAACATAGCTGTAGACCATGGGCGCCTCAGCGCGCGGGGAATAATACCGGTAATAGCGCCAGGCCAGGTTCAGCTGATCTTCAAGCTGCTTCGTGTCAGGATAGATCGTATCGCATGCAAGCGCCACTTCTATCAGAAGGGGATCGGTGATGAACTCATGGATCTGAATGTAGCTGAGGGTGTCGAGGGGAGGTTCTCCAAGAAAGAAGGGATACTTCTCTGCCAGCATCGGTAACTCAACACCAAGACTGTCGGGGTTCAGACGAAAAAGATCCCTTCCATAACGATGTATCTCCATCCCGGGATCAGGAATACTGGAAATATCGACATTAAACCTGTCTTTGCCACTATCGCATGAAGACAGCAGGCCCAGTACCAGGATAATGTAAAAAAGCCTATTCATTTAGCTAGAACGAAATAATGGAATATCAAGTATCGAATATCAAATATCATGTTTCAAGTGTCAAGTATCGAAAATAACTCAACACCCAACACCCAGCACTCAAATTTTTAAAGGATCTTCCAACCGAGCGAAATATTCCACAGGTTGTTCTTCATATCGTACGACTGGCCTCCGTCCTTGGGATCAAAGATATTGTTGAGTCCCCATTCGTAGCGCACATCCAGTGTGAACATAAGCACATCCACGCCTGCACCCAGCTGGAAATTCCAGATGGTGTTCTTAATATTGTCATCTGTTATGGGATCTTGCAGTACCTGGTTAATGTCGATTTCTTCTTTCATTACAAAAGATACTGCAGGTCCGCCATGTACCCTGATATTGACCACTTTTAGGTTAAGCAGGTGAAATCCTACGATCACCGGAATCTGAAGGGTGTTGAGTTTGATATCGGTTTCAACGTCAGTTCCTTCTGTTTTTATTATACCGCCTTTGGTTGCGAACATTACTTCTGGCTGAAGATAAAGCTTCTTGCCAAAGCGCACAAAAGCTCCGAACTGGTAGCCAGCCTTTGCTTCTTCTTTTACATCCTCAAAATTGGTGGATAATTTACTCATGGTAAGTCCAACCTTCGGGCCAAGAGTGAATTGTCCGAAAGTTGTTGCTGCAAGGAACAGCATCATTGAGATCAGGATCGCTCTTTTCATGATATTAGTCTTTGTTTAAGAATATTTCGTTTGAAGGATTACAAATATAAATACATCCCCATTATGTGCCCCGCTGAGGAATGATAATTATTAACATTATTTCTTTAACAACTTGTGATGCTGGCTCTCACGGAAGGGCGCATTTGCTCTTATCTTTAGCATGAGCAAATTTTTAATAGCGGAAACATGAAAAAGGCGGTCTTTGCACTTCTTATCATCATGCTTTTTGGTGTAGCTGATATATACAGTCAGCAAAAGCCTTTTGTATTTGGCTTCAAAGCCGGCCCCACTATGGGATGGATGAAACCGGATGCACAGGGGTATGAATCTTCCGGTATAAAAGCAGGTTTTACCTGGGGTTTCATTGCAGATTTTTTCCTCATGGAGAATTACGGCATCAAGACCGGTTTTGACGTGGTCTTCCTGAATGGGGGACTGAAAATGCCTGCTACCGTTACAAACAGTGAGGAAGATGTGAACGGTACGCTCGACCGGACCTACCATCTGAAGTACGTTCAGATCCCACTTACATTTAAAATGCAAACAAAGGAGCTGGGGAAATTCAGGGTTTTCGGTGAGATCGGGCTGGGAACCAACTTTCTGATAGGGGCCAAGGCCGATGATGATTTCACCGCCGATAATGGCGAGGTGATCTCGGATGAGGATATTGACATTTACGACGATGTCACCTTTATGAAAATGTCGCTGATCATTGGTGCAGGAGTGGATTTTAACCTGGGTGGCAGCACCAGCCTGTTTGCCGGGATCACCTTTAACAATGGCTTCATGAATATACTCAATGGCCAGAATACACAGGATCCGACCATCAACAACAAAGCACTGGCAAATTATCTTGCGCTGGAAGTCGGGATTGTTTTTTAACTTTAAAGCGTGAAAATAGCGCTTGCCCAGATCAATTACCATATAGGGAACTTTGAATCGAATACCTCGAAGATCATTGCTGCCCTTGAAACGGCCAGGGAGTCGGGAGCCGACATCGTGGTATTTGCCGAACTTGCCGTGAGTGGCTACCCGCCCCGTGATTTTCTCGAATTCGACGACTTCATTGAACGTTGCCTGGCTTCGGTTGATACGATCGCCGGCCATTGCCATGATATCGCTGCCATTGTCGGCTGCCCTACACGCAGGGAAGACATTAAAGGAAAAGATCTGCATAACTCTGCCCTTTTCCTTGCGGATGGCAGGGTGATGGCTGCAGCACATAAATCGCTGTTGCCTAACTACGACATTTTCGACGAGTACCGGTATTTTGAGCCGTACCGCGAGTTCAATGTGATCGAATACAAGGGGAAACGCATTGCATTAACCATATGCGAAGATATCTGGGATGTGGGTGAAGACCCGCTGTATACGATCAATCCCATGGATGAGCTGATCAGGCAGTCGCCCGACTTGATGATCAACATCGCAGCATCGCCCTTTCACTACGAACAGGCACGCACTCGTAAAGAGGTGATCCTTGAAAACGTCAGGAGATACAAGCTGCCCCTGTTTTACGTAAACCATGTGGGCGCACAAACAGAATTGCTATTCGATGGCGGTTCGCTTGTTGCCGCACCCGGGGCTTTCATCCTTGATGAACTGGCCTATTTTGAAGAGGGCATGAAGGTATACGACCTTAATACAGTGATGCAGGCAACGATGCCCGAAGGCCAAAATCCGCTTGGGCATCTGTGCGCCAGGACGGAATTAATTCACGATGCCCTGGTGATGGGCATTAAGAACTACTTTGAAAAGCTGGGTTTTGACCGGGCCATCCTGGGCCTGTCCGGCGGTATTGATTCAGCCGTGACCATGGCCCTGGCAGCACGTGCCCTGGGTGCCGAAAATGTGCGTGCCGTGCTGTTACCCTCTGCCTTCTCGTCGGAACACTCGGTAAACGATGCACTGGCCCTGGCTAATAACCTTGGCTCACCTTTCGACATTATCAGTATTGAAGACACTTTTGATACCCTCGACAAGACCCTCCAGGCTGTTTTTGGCGACCTGCCTTTTGACCTCACGGAGGAAAATATGCAGGCACGCATACGCGGGATGATCCTTATGGCCATGTCGAATAAATTTGGCAATATCCTGCTCAATACCTCCAATAAGAGCGAGGCCGCAGTGGGTTACAGTACTCTTTACGGAGATATGAACGGCGGGCTTTCGGTGCTGGGGGATGTGTATAAGACCGAGGTCTTCCGACTGGCACGTTACATAAATAAGGACGGTGAGGTCATACCCGAAAACACGATCATCAAGCCACCATCGGCAGAGCTGAGGCCGGATCAGAAAGATACCGATTCATTGCCCGAATACGATATACTGGATGAGATATTATTCCAGTACATAGAAAAACGAAAAGGGCCCAGAGAACTTGTGAAGATGGGTTTTGAAAAAACGATCGTCGATCGTATTCTGAAACTCGTCAATACCAGCGAGTACAAGCGCTACCAGACCCCACCCATGCTGCGAGTTTCCTCAAAGGCTTTCGGGATGGGCAGACGTATGCCGATCGTAGCGAAGTACTTGTCTTAGAAGATTATGAAATCTGATATTTGATATCTGATATCTGATATCTGAGTTAATCCAACATCTAGAATCCAACCTCCAAAATCACTATACTGATTCCACTGACTTGATCTCGGGAATAGCCTTAACCACTGCAGCCTCAACACCATTTTTCAGTGTCATGGTACTGTATGGGCAAGAGCCGCAGGCACCTTTCAATTTTACATTCACGACCATGTCGTCGGTAAGATCGATAAATTCAATGTCGCCGCCATCATTCTGCAGGTATGGACGGATCTGTTCAAGTACATTGAGTACTTTTTGTTTGGTTGCTTCTTTATTTGTATCGCTCATTGTCTTTGTATTCTTAGTTCTTGTTAAGCCTGATCACCGCATCCGTATTTTTTGCCAGTTGCATAAATGCTTCGGCAACAGGAGATTTGTCGTTCAGGGCAATGGGTGCACCCTCATCACCTGATTCACAGATGCCCTGCACCAGCGGGATCTCACCCAGGAGGGGTACCCCGGAGCTCTCGGCAAGTTTCTTTCCTCCTTCCCGGCCAAAAATATAGTATTTGTTTTCCGGAAGTTCGGCGGGGGTGAAGTACGACATGTTTTCCACCAGTCCGAGTATGGGTATTCTGATCTTTTCCGTATCGAACATGCTGAGTGCCTTGCGGGCATCCGCCAGGGCTACTTCCTGTGGTGTTGTCACAACGATAATGCCGGTGATCTTGAACTCCTGCGCCAGGGTCAGCTGTATGTCGCCGGTGCCCGGAGGCAGATCCATTACCAGGTAGTCAAGTTCACCCCATTCGGTCTCATTCAGGAGCTGCTTCAGGGCATTGGAGGCCATGGGTCCACGCCAGATCAATGCCTGTGAAGGATCCACGAAAAATCCTATGGAGAGCACCTTCACGCCGTAATTCTCAACAGGTATGATCCATTGTTGCTCGCCTTCCTTCTTCACCTTTGGCTTGGCATCCAGCACGTCGAACATCAGGGGGATGGAAGGCCCGTATATATCCGCATCGATGATACCGGTCTTAAATCCCTGTTTTGCCAGTGAAACGGCAAGGTTGGCAGCTACCGTAGATTTCCCTACGCCACCTTTTCCGGAGGCAACTGCCACGATATTCTTGATCTTTGCCAGCGGATCTGCGGGAAAACGTATTTCCGCCTCTACCTCGGCTTCCGTATCCACATTATTTACAACAGCGCTGATGGCCGATTGGCGTACGATGTTCTCATTCTGTTCATCCCGCTCCGGGAAAAAGATGGCAAAACGCACTTTCTTACCGTCAACCTTGATGTCGCGGACCATATCAAGGTTCACGATATTGTCATGCCTGGGGAAATAAAGCACAGTTTTCAGGGCTTCCAGTACATCTTCTTTCTTTATCGACATGCTTTAAATGTTTTTGGACTGCAAAATTAGTAAATAAGTACCAATTGTGCTTAAAATGGAGCATTATTATGAAGGAGGTTTCTCAGTCGCTGCGCTCCTTCGAAATGACAATTGCTTTTATATAAGAAAGCGCGGCGCACAATAATTGATCTTAATGGCGCGCCGCGCTATACATCCATACATCAGCATTATCATTTCGAGCGAAGCGAGAAACCTCCTCGCTTAATTTTTTTAATCCATTGTTAATTCAATGCCCGGGTCCCAGAAGTATTTCTCAAAATCCTGCACCTGATCATCTATTACAACTATGCCTTCGCTTTCGAGCAGCTGTTGCATAATAGTGGGTGTGCCGAAATGGTGTTTCCCGGTAAGAAGTCCATTGCGGTTTACCACGCGGTGTGCGGGCACATTTTGTTTTGCCGTATGGGAGGCATTCATGGCCCAGCCTACCATGCGGGCCGAACCTTTAGTGCCCAGGTATGCTGCAATAGCACCATACGATGTAACTTTCCCGTAAGGGATGAGCCGCACCACATCATACACTTTCTCGAAAAAGGAAGGATCGCTCATCATTTTTTCAGTCTGAAGTTAAGATAATGTATGGTCCTGCCTTCTTCGCGCCACATCTGTTCATAGAAGGTCTGTATTTCCATCACCTCCGGTGGAGCGCCTTTTTCGTAAACATTATCGGTGACAAAGCCCGGTTCATGACCGCCCTTCTTAATAGTATCTATCGTGAAACGAAATAGTGTGGGATTATCTGTTTTAAGATGGATGGTGTTCTCATCTTTCAGGAACTTGCTGTAGCGCTGAAGATATTGCGGCGAACTGAGGCGCTTGCGTGCATGTGCTTCCCGCAGGTGCGGATCGGAAAAGGTCAGCCAGATCTCGGTCACTTCATTTTCAGAAAAGAATCTCTCGATCAATGTAATACGGGTTCGGATGAAAGCCACATTCTTCAGCCCCAGTTCCCGGACTTTCCTGCAGCCAACCCACATGCGCGAACCCTTGACGTCGACACCGATATAATTCCTGTCGGGATGCCGTTGTGCCAGCCCGATGGTGTATTCGCCCTTCCCGCAACCCAGTTCGAGGATAATAGGATTGTGATTACCGAAGAATTCATGCCATTTCCCTTTCAGGTGGAAGCCTTGCTGTAACTGTTCAAAGCTGCGTTGAAAAAGGAATTCGAATTTCAGGTTCTCTTCAAAACGGCTGATCTTATTCTTACCCACGGTGACAGAATAAATTGGGGATGAAAATATTACCTGATCCTTAATAACCAGGCTGAGGGGTTTACGCTTTCACGGATGGCATTCATCATGCCGATGGCTTCCTGCTTATCGTCGGAGCCGTTAATGGCTACACGGGTAAGGCCTGTCCTGCTTTCGCCAACGATAGATGCATCATAGTTTTTGCCAAGAAGTTTCGTTACATATTGCTCAGCATTGGAAACCCTGGAGAAGGCACCGACTACGATCTGGTACTTTGTTAATACCGGTGCGGGGGATACGGTACGGGGATCGGGGGATACAGGATCCTGGATACTGGATGCTGGATCCTGGATATTTGTTTCTGGTTGCTCGTTGCTGGTTGCTGGTTTTTCGGGGATTATCCGGAATTTGCCGAATTCAGCCGCTTTGGATTCAATCTTTACAGGCTCGGCTTTATCAAACTTGATGGTCGGGACGAAAGTGGCATAGCTTTTTCCTGGCCCGTCGATGATGGTGGGGTTGAACATATACAGCAGCATGGCGGCTGTAATAGGGATGGCCATTATGGCAGCCCAGTTTGCAACAGGACGCAGGTTTCTTTTCTTTTCAACCCGCGGAGCGGATGGGGTGGGGGTCAGCTGTTTTTCGAGGCGTTGCCTTACTGTTTCGCGCTTGATGGCAGGCGAGACAAAAGATTTTAATCCGAAAGCATCTGCCAGGAAGTTACTGCTTTCGTCAGGATTGAAGATGATGTTCTTTTCCCTGCCCATGCGGCAGCTTCCGATATTTTCCAGTTCCACAGCCCGGCCATCCTCCAGTTCACGCATGATCCTCATGGCGTAATCGTTCACCATCACGGAGGCTTCCTGGTAGGATATGCCTTCCTTTTGACTCACATAGTCGATCAGCAGGCCATCGTTTGTGCGCAGGTTTGCATTGAAAACAAGCGTTCGCGAAGCCGGCTGAAAACTGTGCCTGACAGGGTGTATGCGTGCACCTGAGTAATTGGTGAGGAAGCCCCCTACACCGGGAAGGATCACACAATCATGATCGAATAATAGTTCGCTGATATATCTGTCAATGCCCGTCATTCCTAACTTTCTGGCTGCTAAATTACTAAATGACTTTCGGTTTTTCAAGCCTTGTTCATAATTTTTGATAAATCCTCCGGTGTGTCGACCGAAAGGCTTTCATAATCAGTTTTTTCCACGTTTATCTTGTATCCATTCTCCAGCCAGCGCAGTTGCTCGAGGCCTTCGGCAAGCTCCAGGGGAGACGTTTCGAGCTTTGTGATCTCCTGCAGCACATCACCCCGGTAAGCATAGATCCCGATATGTTTGAAAAAGGAAAATGCTGTGAGCCAGTCTGATGTTTCCCTTCCCCTGATCCAGGGCAATGCCGAACGGCTGAAATACATGGCCTGCTTGCCTTTCCCGGGAATTACTTTAACGACGTTCGGATCGAAAAGTTCCTCCTCACGGCTTATTTTTTTCATCAAAGTGGCTATGCTCACCGATGCATCTTTGAAACATTCTGCAAGTAAGCGGATAGCGTCGGGGCTGATGAATGGTTCGTCGCCCTGGACATTGATCACTACATGATCTTTCAGCTTTCCTTCGCCGAGCATCTCGAGTGCTGCTTCACAGACACGGTCGGTGCCGCTGGGGTGTGTTTCACTGGTCATCATGGCCTTGCCGCCATGCTCCAGCACATGCTGGAAGATACGGTCGTCGTCGGTGGCCACCATCACCCTGTCGCAACATTCTGCCTGCTTTACCTGGAAATACACGCGCATCACCATCGAAACGCCATCGATCATGGCCAGCGGCTTACCAGGGAAGCGCGTCGAGCCGTAGCGGGCGGGAATGATTGCAATCGTTTTCAAAGTGTTGAGTGTTGAGGGTTGGGTGTTGAGTTAGTTTTAAGTTTTGCGTTAACTCCAAGTATTCCAGGCACTTTAGGTACTTACTGATTAAATGCGCAAAGGCCGATTAAAAGAGCCCATGTATCTCTGCCGTTATTTTCTCAATGACCGCTCCCAGGTCCTTGGCGTTTTCGGCAAAGTCGATATCGTCAACATCGATGATCAGCAGCTTGCCGAGCTTGTATTTCTTGATCCAGGTTTCATAGCGTTCGTTGAGGCTCTTCAGGTAATCGATACGGATCGATTCTTCATATTCACGGCCACGCTTCTGGATCTGGTTGACCAGGTTGGGTACCGAGGATCGAAGGTAAATCAGGAGGTCGGGCGCCTGTATGAAGGAGCTCATCAGCTCGAATAGCGCGCTGTAGTTCTCGAAGTCGCGCGTGGTCATCAGGTTCATGTGGTGCAGGTTGGGTGCAAAAATGTATGCATCCTCGTAGATGGTACGGTCCTGTATCACAGTCTTGCCGCTCTTGCGTATCTCAACGATCTGGCGGAACCGGCTGTTCAGGAAATAGATCTGCAGGTTGAAGGACCAGCGCTGCATGTCTTCGTAAAAGCTGTGCAGATATGGATTGGTCTCAACGTCTTCGTAATGCGCTTCCCAACCAAAATGTTTTGCAAGTAATTCTGTAAGCGTGGTCTTACCCGATCCGATGTTTCCCGCTATGGCAATGTGCATGATCTGAATTTTTGACTAAAATAGGAAAAAATCCCAAAGATTCAGGATGTTGGATGATGGATTTTGGATTAATTCAGCATTCATCACCCGGCACCCGGCACCCGGAACTCATTTTATGTTGTAGTAGATCAGCTTTTCTTCTTGAAGTACAAAGAGCATCTGCGGATCCAGGCTCAGGCAGAGCGAAACGCTTTTCTTATTTCCGGCAGGGAGGCTGGCAGAACTGAGTTCATTAAGCTTTATATCGTAAATAAATATTTCCTCACCTTCGGTATATATGATCCTGTTGTTGAATACCTGGAAGGAATTGAGGCCCTTTACGGGGATGGTCTTGTAAAAGGTGCCATATTTGTCGAACATCATGATACCGGTCTCAGGATCGTTCAGGTACAGGAAGTTGTCGCGTTCCAGCAAATAGTTGGGTTCCGGGCTGAGTCCGGTCACCTGCACCAGGTTGCCTGTTCGTTCACTAACTTCCAGTCCGGCAGAGATCCTGACCAGTTCGAAGTTCATGGGATCGTAAACCCAGAATGCACCCTGGTAGGAAGCGCATACGAGGGTAGCCAGGCTCAGGCCAAGGCTGTTGAGATCGATGGAGCTGGAAGCCAGGCTGAGTGTATGGTCGAGGAATTCTACCTGTCCGAAGGAGCGGTAGTACAACAATATTTTGAACGGATCATGCGTATCGACAAAAGTAATATCGCCGGAGTAGAGGTTGGTGTAGCTGTGCAGTTTCCTGCCCTCGCTGTTGTATTTGATCAACTGGTTATCGTCGACCAGGAAAACGTTGCCCAATTCATCACTGCGGATAAAGTCGCCTTTTGCATTGACCGCCCTTATCTGTTCATAGCCTTCTTCACCTGCAGTGAGCACCAGGGTGAGGATCAACACATATGTTATCTTGATCAGGACCTTCATCAGAGCATTTTAAGGATCTCATCAACGTATTGCCTGTCGTTGGCCAGGCGGGGCACCTTGTTCTGTCCGCCCAGTTTGCCACGTTTTTTCATCCACTTATAGAACGTGCCTCCCGGCAACTTTCGTACGATGGGCTCCCGCAATATCATATCGTGGTACCGTTTCGCTTCGTAATCTGAATTGAGCGACTTCAGGGCATTGTCGAGGGTTTCTGTGAAAAACTCCAGGTCGGCGGGTTCCCGCTTGAATTCGATGAGCCACTCGTGTGCCGCATTCTCTTTTCCTTCCAGGTATACAGGAGCTGCAGTGTAGTCGTTGATGACGGCCTTGCATTTTCGTGTAGCGATCTCGAGGGCTTTTTCTGCATTCTCTACAATGAGTTCCTCTCCGAATGCATTGATAAAGCTACGTGTACGGCCGGTGATCTTGATATGATAGGGATTGGTGCTGGTGAACTTCACCGTGTCGCCGATCATATAACGCCATAGCCCTGCGTTGGTTGTGATCACCATGGCATAATTCACATCCACTTCAACTTCATCAAGAGGGATGGCTCCTGGATGCTCCCGGTCGAGCTCCGTCATGGGAATGAACTCGTAAAAGATGCCGTAATCGAGCATTAGCAAAAGGTCGTCGTGATCCTGCCTTTCCTGCAGTCCGAAAAATCCTTCAGAGGCATTGTATGTGTTGCGGTAATGCATGTCGTGGCGCGGAATGAGGGTTTCGAACTGTTTCCGGTATGGACCGAAGTTCACACCGCCATGGAAAAATACTTCCAGGTTGGGCCATACTTCCAGGATGTTGTCCTTGCCCGTGATCTCCAGGATGCGGTTGAGCAGCAACAGCGTCCAGGAGGGAACGCCCGAAAGGCTGGTCACATTATGCGGAATGGTGGTCTGCGCCATCTTTTCGATCTTCTCTTCCCATTCATCCATAAGCGCCACTTTCCGCTTGGGCACCCGCATGATCTCCGCCCAGTGGGGAAGTTTTTGTATGATGAGGGCCGAGAGATCGCCCACATAGTATTCGTCGTTATTGAGTTCTTTGATGGTATGGCTGCCACCCATAGCCAGTCCGCGGCCGTCGAACATGAGCGAGTCGGGATTGCTGTGCATGTAAACGGATAGCATATCCTTCCCGCCTTTGTAGTGGCATTCCTCGAGCGATTCCTGGCTTACCGGGATGAATTTGCTTTTGTCGCTGGTAGTCCCCGACGACTTCGCAAAAAGCTTTATGTCGGTAGGCCAGAGGAGGTTCTGCCGGCCTTTCATCAACTGCTCAATGTCATCGCGTAAGGAATCATAATCGTTTATCGGCAATCGTTCGCGAAACCTTGCATAATTATCAATGGAAGAAAAATCATAGCGTTTCCCATACTCCGTATCTTTCGCAGTGCTGATAAGCCTGTTAAACCACTCCTTTTGTACATCATGCGGGTACTTCATGAAAAGCTCGATCTGGTGAAAGCGCTTTTTCATCAGCCATGAGAGTACGGAGTTAATTAAAGCCATCGAATTATTATTGGGAAGCCAAAATTACAAAAAAATACAATCGGGCGTTTGGCTTTAGGCGTTGGGTTTATCCATTGTAACCATTGTCGCCATTGTCGTCATTGTCATCATTGTCCATTTGGCATGGCCCTATCTGAATGTGCCATATTTGTTTTTTTGTGTTTCGTGTTTCGTTATTCGTGTTTCGTTATTCCTAACCCCAAAGGGGTTATATATTCGTAGCCCCGGGTGTAACCCGGGGAGGAGGATAATATAAAATTAAGCCCTCCCCCAGAGGAGATTTGATAAAAGAGAGAGAATTGGCAAGGGGAGGGTTGGGGAGGGGGAGTGGTTGGTTTTATATGTATCTAATATTTCGTTATATTTACAAGAAGTTTGATGTATTGAAATATATGGTCATGAAAAGCAAGATTCTGGGTTTTCTCTTAGCATTCGTTGGCTCT
>JAZBOU010000239.1:0-6722 GCA_036351275.1 Bacteroidales bacterium | reverse complement strand
GAGTGTAAAGCCGAGTCCCATTACAAAGAGGGCTGCCAGGAAAAAACCGTACATCTTAAATTCCGCTGCCGGGTAAAACAACGCACTGCCGGTAGCAGAGATCAGCAATCCGGCAAGTATACCGTTCTTATAACCAATGCGGCTGATCGGGTCGCCCCCGGTGATGGAAATAAAGAAATAGATCACCGATCCGACAAAATATGCCATAAAAAAAGCAAACTGCACGAACATGGCTTGGGTATGGTTCAGTTCGAAAACACCCTTTAAGTATGGTATGAGGATGTCGTTTAGCACGGTCATAAATCCCCACATAAAGAAAAGGCCGGTCACAACGACAAAGGCTGCGGTATAACTTTTCGATTTCTGCGTATTGATCTCGTTAGGCATGGATGGTTGAATCAGTTAAATCGGTAATTGGTTAAATCAGTAGTTGGTTTGAACGGTAAATGGGTTAACTCGCTAATGTAAGGATTTTCAGGTTATGGCATGCGTAATGACAGGCGTGCGCGTACCGGCAGGTGATCAGAAGGGAAAAAGCCTCCGGCATTGTCACGGATGATCTCATATTCTTCAACACCAAAATGCGGACTGATAAAAATATGGTCGATGATATCGGTTCGTGTAAGATCTGCCGGAAATCCTACGTAGGTTGTAGCTGCCGTATCGGTCTTCACCGCAAGGAGGCGCGAATCGCTGAACAAGTCTGACAGTACATTGAGCGGGTCTGAATCGGGGCTGCAGTTGAAATCGCCCATGATGATGACGGGATTCAGTCTTGCAATATGCCGAACGCTGTCCGTCAACAGCCTGGCACTGTTCAGCCGTGCTTCTGCACCCAGGTGGTCAAAATGAGTATTGAAGACAAAGTATTCATATCCGCTGCCGATCTCAAGCAGTTTTATCCAGCTTACCATGCGGGTACATGCGGCATCCCATCCTTTGCTGCCGGGCACTTCAGGATTTTCCGACAGCCAGAACCGTCCTTCATCTGCCAGCATGAAGCGATCTTTTTTAAAGAATACCGGCACGTATTCACCGGTGCATTCGCCATCATCGCGCCCCACTCCACTCCAGCGGTAGGCACTAAGGGCAGTGTCCATTTCATTCATCTGGCTTTCAAGTGCTTCCTGTATCCCCAGGATGTCCGGATCATATTTTTCGATCAGCCAGAACACCATCTCTTTGCGGCTGTCCCAGGCAAACATGCCATCATCGGGATTTTCGTAGCGTATGTTAAAGGTCATCACCTCAATGTTGTCGCGCTGAGGGGTGCTACATGCAACCAGCAAGAGTAAAGGCAGGAGCAAAGATTTCAGCTTATTAATAGGTATCATATATACTTTTTATTTTGAGTCGTTCAGAAAGTTCAGATTCAGTGGCATTCCCCAGGTAAAGGATCTCTCTGGATTCCCCGGGGGCCATGTCGAAGAAATTATCGGAGAAATGGCCATCCAGGCCCCTGGCCTCCAGGAAAACCTGTCGGGCAAGCTTCTCCGCTTTGATCTTTATGATCGATCCCTGATCAGACCGGGTGACTTCATAGGTAAGGCCCGGATCAGGCAGTTGCATTTCTTTTGTCGGCACGAAATAGAGGAAAGAATTGGAGACCTCGACACCGTCAAAAAACAGTCGGGCAATAAAGACTTTATCTGGGGGGTGAAGATCTTCGAATGAAAATGAGGAGAGGAACTGCACAGATTGGGGGATCATTGTCAATTTGTCGTTGAATTCTTTCAGTACTTTCCCGTTAAAGTCCATAAGAGCCATACTCACTTCAACTTCTTTCCCTGCAGCATAATCATTTACTGCAGCAACACGGATCATGTTGTCTATTTCTATTGCCCGGATCATGAGTGGGGCATATGCCCGCTTCACATGGTAGTGCAATGCCTTCCACCGCCCGTAATAATCCAGCCCCGACCAGGAGGTCACCGGCCAGCAGTCGTTGAGCTGCCAGTAGAGTGTACCCATGCAATATGGCTGCGCGATGCGATGCGTATAAAAGGCCTGCCCCATACCTTCAGCCTGCAATACCTGGCTGATGTAAACATAATCTTCGAACTTCTCCGGTACGATAAACTCCCGTTCCATGTATTTTTGTATCAATTCCGTTCCCCGCGGGTGTTTCTGATGTGCTTCCAAAACGGAGGGACGGGGGACGGGGGACGAGGGACGGGGATCAACCAGGCCGCCGAAGGATTCGATGGTTTCCATCGGGGGCATGCCCTGGAAGCCATATTCGCTCACAAATCGTCCGATCTTATTTCGATACATCTCAAAGGGCTCTTCGCCCCACCAGACACCCCAGTAGTGCACATCTCCTTTCATGTAGGCTTCATGCCTGCCCCAGCCCGTCATGGGTGAGGAAGGATGGTAAGCCGTTCCGGGATCATATTGTTTGACCATTTCGGGCAGGATATGGTGAAAGACTGCCAGGTAATCATTCCATATTCTGGCAGAGTCCTCTTCCGAATAGCCAAGTGCTTTCTGCCATCCCCAGTTGTGCCATCCTTCATCAACCTCATTATTCCCGCACCATAAGGCAATACAGGGATGGTTCGCCAGTCGTTTTACATTATCAGCAGCTTCCTGCTTCACGTTCTCCAGGAAAGCACTGTCGCCTGGATACATATTGCAGGCAAACATGAAATCCTGCCAGACCAGTATACCATTTTTGTCGCAGAGATCATAAAAAATATCGTTTTCATAGAAGCCTCCGCCCCACACCCGCAACATATTCATGTTGGCCTTGGTCACCGACTCGAACAGGGCTTCATATCTCGACGTATCCACCCTGGGCAGGAAGTTATCCTGCGGGATATAGTTGGCACCTTTCATGAATACCGGCAGGCCGTTCACCTCAAAGAAAAACGATTCCCCGTACTCATCCGGTGCTTTTATCAAATTGATCTCGCGAATTCCAAAAGTTGTAGTGATCTCATCGCTGTTTCCTCCGCCTGTCAGCCTGGCCTTTATCGAATATTGCTTTTGTTCTCCCAGCCCGGCAGGCCACCAGAGTTCAGGCGAGTCAAGCTCACAGGGAACATAAACGGTATTTTGCCCTTTTACAAGATCAATCTTCTCCGATGCCAGCCGCTCGCCACTGCCATCATCCAGCAATACGATCCTTGCCCTGTGGTCGTCATCCGACACTATTTCAAGCTTTACGCTAAGAGGAAGCGGATCGGCATCGATATCGGTGTAATCCACAAGGATGCTTTCGATCCTGAATCCATCCCATGCCCGGAGATATACCGGTTTCCATATGCCGCAGGTCACGAATTCCGGTCCCCAGTCCCAGCCAAAGTGATAGGGTGATTTACGCGTAAAGGCCCTCTCGTCGGGCAATTGATATGGCAATTCAGCAGATTTTGCTGCATTGATCTCCCCCGGGGGTGAAAAGATCACGCTCAGTTCATTATCCCCTTCACCGAGGATTTGCTTCACATCCACCTGCCACTTCCGGAACATATTATCGGCCGCCAGTATAAGTGTATCATTTAAATAAACATTGGCATAGGTGTCAAGCCCTTCGAATACAAGGTTGATGTTTTCCTTTTGCAGGATTTCCGCAGTAGCGACAAGATTGCTTCTGTATTCCCACACCGCCTCGCCTATCCATTGCAGCTCTTTCTCATTCTCCCCAAAGAAAGGGTCCGGGATAATGCCGTTTGCCAGCAGGTCGGTATGTACTGTCCCCGGGATCCTGGCAGGATAATGTTCTGACTCTCCCACTCTTCCCATCTCCCACTCTCCACTACCCAATTGACTTACAGGCTCCTCAGGGCTGCAAGCTGCAATTGATATACAAACAAAGATCAACAGTACGAATCGATTCATAATTAACTGTTTGCAAGTTTTACAATTTGTCTTATCCTCTCCGGGTCGGTGATCCACTGATCATATTCCGGTACATCTTTATTATCCCCCATTGAAATATCCGGATTGCGATAGATCATTTTACCAGGATAAAGGTTACGCCCTGTAACATGAAACTCTTTCGCCCCGGTGTGATCCCTGACCTCTACAATGGTTTCTTCGTTGATGCCACTGCCCGGCATGATCTTTATTCTTCCATCTGCCAGATCAATCAATCGGCGGATCAGGCCCATGCCTTCCGGAGCTTTGTTTTTGCCACCGCTGGTCAGGATGCGGTCCACGCCAAGATCGATCAGTTCTTCCAGTGCCCTGAACTTATCCGATGTCATATCGAAAGCCCTGTGGCATGTAAATCCCATGTTACCGGCAAGTTCCCGCAGTATACTCATACGTTCTGCATCCATGTTGCCATCCGGCAATAGGATACCGGCAACAACACCATCGGCACCATGTTCTTTAGCAGCAATGACATCCATTTTCATGATCTCGAACTCCAGGTCGGAATAGCAGAAATCTCCCCCGCGGGGACGTATCATCACAAAGAGGTCGATCGAAAGTTCTTTCCTTGCCACACCGATGGTACCCGGGCCCGGAGTTGTGCCACCCTCAATGAGGTTATCGCACAATTCCACCCGTAATGCACCACCTTCCTGGGCATGAATAGCAGATTGAACAGAGGTTACGCAGGCTTCGATGAGGATATCAGTCATTGAGAAAAGATTTACTTACGAAAATACGAAATTCATTCATCACTCGGCACCCGGTACCCGGCACTCGGAAGTCTAAAAGATTTATCTTTGAGCTGTGATTTATCCCGAAAACTTCGAAAACAAGATCGGCTTCGACAGTATCCGTGAGCTGCTGGGCACACAGTGCATCAGCCCCCTGGGCGTGAAGCATGTGGATGAAGTGAGCTTTGAGAGCGGCCACGGTGTTGTACTGGAAATGCTGGACCGCACCGAGGAGTTCAGGCAGATACTGCTATCCGGGGCATCCTTCCCTAATTCCGGATATTACGACCTGACCCCGGAGTTTACGCGCATACAGCTGAAAGGAACCTATATAGAGCCGGAAATGCTTTTCGACCTGAAGACCTCACTTCAGACCATCAATGCCTGCCTTGCGTTCTTTCGGAAGGATAGAGAACAGCATTATCCGAAACTGACTGCTCTTACCGATGGGATCGAAGAGGAGAACGCACTCGTAAGTGAGATCGAGCGCATTATGGATGACAAAGGCATGATACGCGATTCCGCTTCGCCTGAACTCAAAGATATACGGTCCCGGCTTCATCGCAAGCAAAGATCGATCGACGGCCGTATCCGCAAAAGCATGGAAGAAGCACAGCAGGCAGGATTAGTCCCGGATGATGCCGAAGTAACCATACGCAGCGGCAGGATGGTCATCCCGGTGAAGGCATCCGCCAAGCGGCAGCTGAGAGGATTTATACACGATACATCGGCTACAGGGCAAACTGTTTTTATCGAGCCTACTGAAGTTTTCGACCTGAACAATGAGATCAGGGAACTGGAAAACGCCGAAAGGCGGGAGATCATAAATATTCTGATGGCTTTCACGGATATTCTGCGCCCTGAAACCGATAAACTGATCCGAGCTTATGAGCTGCTTGGATTATTCGATTTTATCAGGGCAAAGGCCAAATTAGCCCTTATGATAGAAGGCGTGAAACCGCTGCTCAAGCCAGGCCCGATCTTCAACTGGCGCAATGCCAGGCATCCGTTGCTCTATTTATCGCACAGGGAACAAAAAAAACAGGTGGTTCCGATGGACCTGGAACTGAACCGCAAAAACAGGATCCTTGTGATATCGGGACCGAATGCCGGGGGGAAATCGGTATGCCTGAAAACTGCAGGCCTTTTGCAGTACATGATACAATGTGGCCTGCTGGTACCCATGGAAGAAAATTCGGAAGCCGGCATTTTCACCGACATCTTCCTCAATATCGGTGATGAACAAAGCCTGGAGAACGACCTGAGTACCTACAGTTCGCACCTGCTCAATATCCGGGAATTCATCAGTCACACAAATAAGAACAGCCTGTTCCTGATCGATGAACTGGGAACGGGAACCGAACCCCACCTGGGTGGTGCGATCGCAGAGGCTGCCCTGCACAACCTCAACAGCAAAAAGGCCTTTGGGGTAGTGACAACGCACTACACCAATATCAAGCTCATGGCTGAAAAAGAACCCGGTATCATCAACGGAGCCATGCTCTACGACACCCATGAGATGAAGCCCCTTTTCATATTAAAGACAGGTAAACCCGGCAGTTCATTTGCCTTTGAGATCGCCAGGAAAACAGGCTTCCCGGAAGAAGTGCTGGAACATGCCACCAGAATCACCGGTTATTCACAGCTGGACTTTGAAAAACAACTGCAGGAACTTGAAACCGAAAAGATGCAGCTTGAAAAAGAGAAGGTCAAGTACGGTGTTGCCGATAATTTCCTGGCTGAGACCATCGATAAGTACGAAAAGCTTATCAGCGACCTGAATGCACGAAGAACGGAGATCATTGAGGAAGCCCGGCGCGAGGCAGCCGACATCCTCTCCGGAGCCAACAGGGCTATAGAGAATACCATCAAAGGCATCAGGGAAGCGGAGGCGGAGAAGGAAAAGACGACCGAACTCAGGAAGAAGCTTGATGTGGAGAAAAAAAATATACTGGGGAAAAACGAAGATCGAAAAACGAAGATCGAAAAACGAAAGAAAAGCCAGAAGCCTGAAGTCAGAAGCGTGAAGACTGAATACCTTTCCGGTATTCCTGAAGTTGGCGATGCCGTTGAGATCACAACCTACGGCACCAAAGGCGAAGTGATCGATAT
>JAZBOU010000238.1:0-4369 GCA_036351275.1 Bacteroidales bacterium | reverse complement strand
CGGCGCACATGTCCTGAATAGGTCTGGTTTCTCAGGTTCGTTAAAGCATTATTCGTTCGGATATCGACCTTCCAGTTCTGTGCTATGGTAAAGACCACTCCAAAATTTAACTGAAACGTAGCAAGGGCAAAATCGTCGGCCTGAATTTCCTCGCCGTTCGTTTCCTCATAAGCACTCATCGTAAACGCTACTGAGGGGCCCGCCTGCAGGGCGAACCATCTGAATTTGAACTGATATAGCAAAGGCAATTCAATGTAATTCAAACGGAGCAGATAGGAATCATAATCTCCCTCCACAGCATTTGCATTATCGCGGCTTCCTTTTTGAACGTAATATAATTCCATTTGAAATGTTGACCTGGGTGAAGCATCCATGTTCACGAAAAAACCGGCAAGCGGTCCTGCCTTGTGAAATCCGGAGTAAGTGTCGCCTGCAACCTGCGAGGCAGCCATCCCGATCATAGCGCCACCATTGAACTTTTGTGCAAATGTTAATACAGAAATGAATGCAAGTATTCCGGTAAATATAGCTTTCCTCATAACAAATATTTTTGCCAAAGATAACAGAAACCCAAAACTCCCAACTCCGATCATTATATCTAATCACATCTGCTGATCTGTTTCAACGGATCGGTTTTCTCCCCGAACCATACAACCACGTAGTTCCCATAGATCCCTACTCCCATTGCTTTCCATTTCAGGCGTTTCCAGGCGTACTTGTTCAGGATCATCCGGTCATGTCCGGGGCTTCGCTTCCATCCTTCCAGTGCGGCCCATGCCATATCGTTATGTTGTTCTGCCGTAAGGGAGCTGTAGTAGGCCACTTCATATCCATTGCCCTCGTAAGAAGTTATTTCCGATGGTTTTGACCATATGCAGGATGCCCTTTTGTGATTTTCGGTATAACAGCATCCCTCCCAGGGCCCTTTATCCGACCAGCTGTGCATATTGCACCTGCCACGGTCGGGGCGGTTGGTATTAAGATCCCAGACATGGGCACCTGCCACGGTACTCAAAGAAGCTGAAAGAGGAATGGAAGGTAATCCATTTTCTTTACGGTATTCGTTGATCAAAGTATAAAGACGGTATTCATCATCTGAGATACATGCCTGTGCTGCATACGAATCAACTGATCCACCAAAAACATTCAGCAACATAAATATGAGCAGGGTATTGATCATGGGTGAGCTTTTTCTAATAACTCACCCATATTCAAAAAAATTGCCCGGGAGCGAAAAAGATGCGCAGACTGATATTAATTCACAAATAATACTATTTTTGTTCCTGATAGAGGCGATACTCCTGCCTGACCATATGCTGACACATAATCAATGATATGAGTAAGCAAAATTTTAAGATCCTTCTTGTTGATGATGAACCCGATGTTCTTGAGTTTCTGGGTTACAATTTGCGAAAAGAAGGTTACGAGGTTTCTTCATGCCTGAACGGGGAAGAAGCCGTTCAGAAAGCCACAGATATTTTACCTCACCTTATTATCCTGGATGTAATGATGCCTGGGATGGATGGGATAGAGACCTGTGCAGAGATCCGTAAGATACAGGAACTGCAGGATACCATTGTGATATTTCTTACAGCAAGAGGTGAGGATTACTCGCAGATCGCAGGGTTCGAGGCCGGTGCTGATGATTATCTCACCAAACCGATCAAGCCAAAAATCCTGCTCAGCAGGGTGAAAGCACTGATGAGGCGGTACAAGGAAAGTTCTCCTGGCGTGGTCGAAAACCAGGTCAGGTTCAGGAACTTTACGATTGACAGGGAACGCTACGTGGTGATCAAAGACAATAAAGAGATTATTTTCCCTAAAAAAGAGTTCGAATTGCTTACCCTGCTTACATCCAAACCCAATAAGGTCTTTTCCCGTGAAGAGATCTTTGCCAGGGTTTGGGGCAGCGACGTGATCGTTGGCGACCGGACGATCGATGTACACATCCGGAAAATAAGGGAGAAACTGCAGCTTGATAATATCAGGACTGTAAAGGGGGTCGGGTATAAATTTGAACACTGAACCCGCAAAGCAGCAAAAGCATGAGGTATTCTGATCCAAAACAATTATCGGCTGGAATTTCAGCAATAATCACCGTTTTTGGAGCAGGGATCTATATCGGCTTAAGCATCCTGCATAACACCTTCCACCCACTGATCCTCATTTCACTGATGATCATTACCTTTCTTTCTTCCTTTTTTGTTCTGAAATTTGCCATCAGCAAGTTTATCTACGAAAAGATAAAGGTTATTTACAAGACGATCCATAAATTCCAGACCAAGGACGATGAGCTTGTTGCAATCAACGATTCGCTGGAGGATGTGAATCAGCAGGTAATGGAATGGGGGGAGCAGCAAAAGAATGAGATCATCAAGTTAAAGGAACTGGCGTCCTACCGGCGTGAATTTCTCGGGAATGTTTCACATGAGCTTAAAACGCCCATTTTCAACATCCAGGGATACGTACTCACGCTGCTCGATGGCGGGATCAACGATCCGGAGATCAACAAGGATTACCTGGTCCGCACCGAAAAGTCGATCAACAGGATGATCGCCATTGTTGAGGACCTGGAAACCATCTCACAGCTGGAATCAGCTACACTTCATCTCGATATGTCAACCTTTGACATTGTTGCCCTGAGCAAGGAGATCATGGAATTCCTTGAGATCAAAGCCAAAAAGAAAGAGGTCATCATGGAGCTGGATGAGAACTATGAACGGCCTATTATGGTTGAAGCAGACAAGAAAAGGATCAGGCAGGTGCTGATCAACCTCCTCGACAATGCCATAAAATACTGCAATAAAGACAGCTGCTTCACCAGGATCAGTTTTTTCGATATGGATGAGAATGTGCTCATCGAAGTGAGTGATAATGGTCTGGGCATTGACAAAGAGAACATCCCGCGGATATTTGAGCGTTTTTACCGCACTGACAAGGGGCGTTCGAGGGAGCAGGGGGGCACCGGCCTTGGACTGGCCATCGTAAAACACATCATCGAAGCCCATCAGCAGGCTGTAAGGGTACGAAGTACGGTTGGAGTGGGAACAACATTCGGATTTACCCTGAAAAAAGCTTAGGATTATTTATCCCGTTCCGTGGTGAACACCACCAGATCGGCCATGGCCTTCCTGGCTGGCGATTCGTCGAAATCTTCGAGTATAGCCAAGGCTTCATCGCGGTATTGCAGCATCTTTTCCTTTGCATATTCGATGCCTCCGCAAGCTGCAACTTCCATGATGAGTTCAGAAACCCTGTCGGGATTGGTATTGTGGTTCTTGATCGTATTGATGATCCTTCTTTTGGTCTTCCTGTCGGATTGGGAAAGCAGATAAATGAGCGGTAGTGTCATTTTCTTATCCCGGATATCGATACCGGCAGGCTTGCCTGTTTTGTTCGCTTTCTGGTAGTCGAAAAGGTCATCCTTGATCTGGAATGCCATGCCCACTTTTTCACCGAATTCACGCATTTTATCTGCCATATCATGGTCAGATGATGCTGAATAGGCACCACAGGCACAGCAGGAGGCGATCAGTGAAGCTGTTTTCTTCCTGATGATCTCATAATATATGTCTTCTTCTATGTCGAGTCGCCTGGCCTTTTCGATCTGGAGGAGTTCGCCCTCGCTCATTTCCCTTGTCGCATTGGACACGATCTTTAAAAGGGCAAAATCATCATTATCCAGCGACAGCAGCAAGCCTTTGGCAAGCAGGAAATCCCCAACCAGGACAGAGACCTTGTTCTTCCACAGTGCATTGATGGAGAAAAATCCCCTGCGCTCATTTGAATCGTCCACTACGTCGTCATGCACCAGTGTGGCTGTATGCAATAATTCCACGAGACTTGCGCCGCGATAAGTGGATTCATTCACCCCCCCGGCGATCTCGGCAGAGAGGAACACAAAAAGCGGGCGCATTTGTTTGCCCTTTCGCTTTACAATATAACGCGTGATCCTGTCGAGCAGCGGGACATTGCTTTTCATTGAGGAGCGGAAGTATTTTTCAAACTCCTTGATATGCTCCTTAACCGGTTCTTTTATATGATCAAGTTTGGACATTGACAGGAAAACGCAAAGGTAAGAAAAAGTGTTGGGTGTTGAGTGTTGGGTGTGGAGTTAGTGTCAAGTATTCATGGCCAAGGCCAACAGTCACCAGCCAGTTGCCAGCAGCCAGCAGCCAGGAACCTGACGAATGTTTAGCAAAAAATAGTTACTTTTATGAAAACGATGCTTATGTCAGGTAATCTATTTCACGAAACGGTATTTGGCCCGGTAATGAGCCGCAGGCTGGGAGTATCACTCGGGATCAATCTCCTGCCGGTCGATTATAAGTATTGCACCTTCAACTGCATCTACTGTGAATGTGGATGG
>JAZBOU010000237.1:0-2742 GCA_036351275.1 Bacteroidales bacterium | reverse complement strand
GCAAGAGATAGAAAGCATTTTAACCATTAAAACGGGGAAAGAAGTTGTCATAAAACGAACATCTTCATTATCCGGAGGGTCAATAAATTCTGCTTTCAGAGTGGATACCAGTGCCGGTAATTTTTTCATGAAATACAATAGGGCATCGGCCTACCCTGGCATGTTTGAAACAGAGGCCCGAGGGCTTTCACTCCTGCATGATGCACAGGAAATACGGGTACCGGCCGTAGTGGCCAGTGGCGATGATGGCAGCAACACCTTTATCATCCTTGAATACATTGATCCGGCCCCGAAGAAGGATGATTTCTGGGATGTTTTCGGCCGGAAACTGGCTTCCCTGCACAGGCATGAAGGACCATATTTTGGCCTCGACCATGATAATTATATCGGATCACTTCAACAGTTTAACGACAAACACGATCGCTGGACGGATTTTTTCAGGGAACAGCGCCTGCTGGTGCAGATAGAGATGGCTGCCCGCTCAGGACTGCTGCCTTCACATACAAGGCAATCTTTTGAATCCCTTTTTGCCCGCCTCGACGATATCTTCCCCGATGAACCCCCAAGCCTCATCCATGGTGACCTCTGGAGCGGGAATTACATGGTTGATGATAAAGGTGAGGCATGCATCATTGATCCGGCCGTGTATTACGGCTCACGGGAAATGGATATAGGCATGTCGCAGCTGTTCGGTGTTTTTGGTAGTGGATTTTATGAATCGTACAACAATACCTGGCCCATGGAACCCGGCTGGCGCGAACGCATCGAGATCTGCAACCTGTATCCGCTTATGGTACATGTAAATCTTTTCGGGGCGGGGTACCTGGGGTCGGTGGAATCTATTTTAGCAAGGTTTTAGGAGAGGGACAAGGTTCAGGGAGCAGGGTTCAGGGAATAATCCCTGTCCCTTGCACCCTGTCCCTTGCACCCTTTATTGATTCTTTTCTTAATTTTGCCACCTATATTCAATTTATATGAACATCAAGGAAGAACATACCGGGCCCGTGAAGTCCCTCAACTTCATCGAGAGCATCATAGAGGAGGACATCAGGAACAACAAGAACGACAGCCGTGTGCATACGCGCTTCCCTCCGGAACCCAACGGGTACCTTCATATCGGCCACGCCAAGTCGATATGCCTGAACTTTGGCCTGGGAAAGAAATACAACGGACTTACCAACCTCCGCTTCGACGATACCAACCCGACCAAAGAAGAAGAAGAATATGTGAACTCCATCATGGAGGATGTAAGATGGCTGGGTTTCGACTGGGAAGACAGGCTTTTTTATGCTTCCGACTATTTCGACCAGCTTTATGAATGGGCCGAAAAACTGATCCTGGATGGCAATGCATATGTTGACGACCAGACGGCCGAAGAGATCTCCCAACAAAGAGGAACCCCCACCCGCCCGGGCAAGGAAAGCCCCTTCCGCGACCGCGATCCCCAGGCCAACCTGGAGCTCTTCCGCAGGATGAAAAACGGGGATTTCCCGGATGGGTCGAGGGTGCTAAGGGCTAAGATCGACATGGCATCGCCCAATATGCATATGCGCGACCCCGTCATGTACCGTATTATGCATACCCCACACGACCGTACCGGCGACAAATGGTGTATTTATCCCATGTACGACTATGCACACGGGCAGTCGGATTACATAGAAGGGATCACCCACTCCATATGTACGCTGGAATTTGAGATCCATAGACCACTGTACGACTGGTTTTTGGATAAGATCATTGATACCGAATACCGGCCGAGGCAGATCGAATTTGCCCGCCTTAACCTCAGCTACACCGTGATGAGCAAACGTAAGCTGCTCGAACTGGTAAAGGAAAAACTGGTCAGTGGCTGGGACGACCCGCGCATGCCTACTGTTTCGGGATTACGCCGCCGGGGCTTTACGCCGGAGTCGATCCGGAATTTTGCCGACAGGATAGGCGTAGCCAAAAGAGATAATGTGATCGATGTGGCCCTGCTCGAGCATAGTGTCAGGGAAGACCTGAACAAGAAGGCTATGCGTGTGATGGGGGTGATCGACCCCCTGAAAGTGGTGATCACGAACTATCCCGAAGGGGAAGAAGAAGCGCTTGAGGCCATTAACAACCCTGAAGATGAAAGTGCAGGAAAGCGCATGATCCCTTTTAGCAGGGAGATCTATATCGAACGCGACGATTTCATGGAAGATCCACCCCGGAAGTTTTTCAGGTTAGCTCCGGAGAGGGAAGTCAGGTTGCGCTATGCATACATTATCAAATGCGAGGAGGTTATCAAGGATGCTGACGGCAACATAACTGAACTTCGTTGTACATACGATAAAGATACCAGGAGCGGAGGTCCTGCTGCCGGCCGCAAGGTAAAAGGTACGATCCACTGGGTGTCGGCAGAGCATGCATTGCCTGCCGAGATCAGGATCTACGACAGGTTGTTCCTGAAAGAGAACCCTGATGAAGTAGAGGAAGGAAAAGATTTCAAATCCAACCTCAACCCCGATTCACTGGAAGTGAGGAAAGGTTATGTAGAGCCCGGCCTGGCAGATGCTGACCCGGCATCCCGCTACCAGTTCGAGCGACGCGGTTATTTCTGTGTCGATTCCAGGGATTCAAAACCGGGTGCGCTGGTATTTAACCGTACCGTTCCCCTGAGGGATTCGTGGAGCAGGATGCAGGGGAAATAAGAAATCTGATAGCTGATATTTGAACTCAGAAATGACTGCAGATTTCAGATTTCGTTTTTCAGATTTC
>JAZBOU010000236.1:0-5697 GCA_036351275.1 Bacteroidales bacterium | reverse complement strand
CGCATCAAACGCCGGCTCATAGCCCAACACGGCTTTTGCCTTGTCAATGCTGGCCATGCTGTGCGGAATATCGCCAGGACGGGTGGGGCCGTGAATTGCTTCTGCCGAAGCGATTTCCGGGTCGAAACGGGCCAGGTTGTCCCTCAGGGCAAGGAAAAGTTCGTTCAACGTTGTGTTCCCGCCGTAAGCCACATTGAAAACCTCGGAAAATGATGTTGGAGGTTGGGTGTTGGATGCTGGATTATTTTCCAGTTTCCGGTCTCCTATCTGCTTACTGCATACTGCATACTGCCTACTCTTTTCAAGAACCTCTTCAGCTGGCGTAATCGCCGCTCGCTCATTAGCTTGTACAACGTTATCAATATACGTAAAGTCCCTGCTGTAGCTTCCGTCGCCGTTAATAACGGGTTTCTTATGCGCGATCAGCTGCTTCACCCAGAGGGGGATCACGGCGGCATAAGCACCGTTGGGATCCTGTTTTCTTCCAAACACATTAAAATAGCGCAGGCCTATGCATTCCAATCCATATAAACTGCTGAACACCCGGGCGTAAAGTTCCATCACATACTTGGTTACGGCATACGGACTCAACGGATTGCCGATGCGGTCCTCAACCTTGGGAAGTTCCTCCGAATCGCCGTAAGTGGATGAGCTGGCGGCATAGATAAATCGTTTTACATTCTGGTCCCTGGCCGCGATCAGCATGTTCAGGGTACCGTCGATATTGGTAGCATTGGTGGTATGCGGATCATTGATGGAGCGCGGAACAGAGCCCAGGGCCGCCTGGTGAAATACATAATCGCAGCCCCATGCAGCCTTCTGGCAGGTCTTCAGGTCACGTATGTCGCCTTCGATAAAGGTGAAGTTTGAATTTTCCATGAATTCCCCGATGTTCTTCCGGTACCCGGTGGTAAGGTTGTCGAGGCAGATGACTTCGTTGTCCTGCTTCAGGAAGTGTTCAACCAAATTGGAGCCTATAAAACCGGCTCCCCCCGTTATTAGTACTTTTTTAGCTGTTAATTTCATTGTTCAATTATTCCATTGCTATTTAACCACAAAGGGCACGAAGAAGGGCACAAAGGACGCAAAGGTTCTGCTTTGTGTTCTTCGCGATATTCTTTGCGTTCTTAGCGGTTCAGGGTAATTCAAAACTTAAAACTCTGAGTCAACTATACCACATAAGATGTGTCCGATCGTAATATGCATCTCCTGTATGCGGGCAGTATCGTCGGAGGGGATGATGATGTTCACATCGCAAAGGTTTTTCATCTTGCCTCCTCCTTTGCCGCTGAGTCCGATGCTTTTCATGCCGGAGTTCTTACCATATTCCAGGGCATTGATCACGTTGGGGCTGTTGCCGCTGGTGCTGATGCCGATCAGCAGGTCGCCCGTCCCTGCAAGTGCTTCCACCTGGCGGTCGAAAATGCGATCGAAACCATAATCATTCCCGATAGCTGTGAGGGCGGAGGTGTCGGTAGTCAGCGCGATGGCCGGCAAACCGCCACGCTCGGTCTTGTACCTGCCGGTCAGCTCCGCTGCAATGTGCTGGGCATCGGCTGCGCTGCCGCCATTGCCAAATAACAGGATCTTATTTCCTGCTTTCAGGGTGGATACGATCAGTTTGCCTGCTAATTCAATATCTGAAGATAAAACCCTGACGGTGTCTTCAAATACAGTGCGATGCTGGTCGAATTCCTTAAGGATATGGTTTTTCATGCTTGTTAAAGATATCTAACCGCTAAGGCGCAATCCCGAAAATTTTCGGGACGCAAGGATTCGCAAAGATATTTGCGGTACTTAGCGCCCGCCTCAGGCGGGCTTGTGTCTTTGCGGTATAGTTAAACTTAAAACTCAAAACTCAAAAACTGCTTCCTGGAGTTCTTCCAGAAGCACGGGTGCGGTACCAAACTTACCAACGACAATTCCTGCTGCAATATTGGCGATCTCGACCGAACGTTTGAGTTCAAAGCCGTTTGCAATACAGGCCGCCAGGGTAGCGATCACGGTATCGCCGGCACCGCTTACGTCAAATACTTCCTTCTTCACTGTCGGGACATGAAATTCTTCCTCAGCCGTGATCAGCATCATGCCTTTATCGGAAAGAGTGATGAGCAGGTTGTCGAGTTCAAACTTTTCCCGTATTGCTTTTCCGGAACCCGGCAGGTCTTTATCGTCGAGCTGATGGCGGTTGCAGACCTCCCTGAACTCCTTCAGGTTAGGGGTTACCAGGAAGGCGCCGGTATAGAGGCTCCAGTCTTTCTTTTTGGGGTCGATGATGACCGGAACCTTGTGTTTTTTTGCTTGCCTGATGATAAATGTTGTGGTTTGCTTATCCGCCAGGCCCTTGTCATAATCAGATATAAGCACCAGGTCTGTATCTTTGATCTTGTTTTTTAATGCTTCGAGTAGTTCTTTTCTGGTGATTTCACCATGAGGCTGGTCTTTTTCCACATCAAGGCGACAGATCTGCTGGTGTTCGCCGATGATACGGATCTTGGTCACAGTGGGGTTATCGCCGGTGATGATTTCTGCAGGGATATTTTCCTCTTTCAGTATGGAAGAAAGCAGCCACCCGTTGTTGTCGTTACCGGCAATCCCCAGCAGGCTTACATTTGCTTTTAGTTTCGCCAGGTTATTGGCTACATTTGCCGCCCCGCCGGGCACGGTTTTTTCATACTGCTTCAACACCACCGGAACGGGAGCCTCGGGAGATATTCTCGATACCGAACCATGAAAATATTTGTCGAGGATCAAATCTCCAACAACAAGAATACTCGCTTTTTCGAAGTTTAATTCCATTGTACCTGGACCTTTTCTTCTATCGTTTTTTACCACGAAGGGCGCAAAGGAGGTCACAAAGGACACGATGGTCTACACTTTGTGTTCTTCGCGATATTCTTTGTGTTCTTAGTGGTTTAAAAGAATTCAAATCTTAAAACTAACTTAACATCCAGACCCTAATAATCAAATTTTTAGAGTCTTTCATCAACAAGTTCGGCTGGCAATATACCCTTCACATCGTAAACGATGGTGTTGTTGTTCTTCATTCTGCCGATGTCGAGTTCATTGAATTTCTCGTGCGCCACTGCGAGCACGATAGCATCATAAGAACCGTTGGTTTCCAATTGATCTTTACCGACCAGCTTTATGCCGTATTCATCCCAGACTTCTTTTGGGTCGGCCCAGGGATCATAGGTATCTACCTCTATTCCGAACTCTGTTAATTCGCTAATGATGTCGATCACCCTGGAATTGCGGATATCGGGGCAGTTTTCTTTGAAGGTGATGCCGAGGACAAGTGCTTTCGAACCGGCAATACGCTGTTCTTTTTTGATCATGAGTTTCACTATCTGTCCGGCCACAAAGCCGCCCATATTATCGTTCAAACGCCTTCCCGCCAGGATGATCTCGGGATTATACCCGATCTCCTGTGCTTTGTGCGTAAGATAATACGGGTCAACGCCTATACAATGTCCTCCAACCAGTCCGGGACGGAAAGGCAAAAAGTTCCATTTAGTCCCCGCCGCTTCAAGCACCTCCAGGGTATCGATACCCATGCGGTTGAAGATCACAGCAAGTTCGTTCACAAAGGAGATATTGATATCGCGCTGGGAGTTCTCGATCACTTTAGCCGCTTCGGCTACTTTTATGGATGAGGCCAGGTGGGTACCCGCAGTAACCACCATGTTGTAGAGATCATCTACTTTCTTCCCGATCTCGGGGGTAGATCCTGCGGTTACTTTTTTGATGGTGGTGAACGTATGCTCCTTGTCGCCGGGATTGATCCTCTCGGGTGAATAGCCGCAATAAAAATCCTTGTTGAATGTCAGCTTGCTGAACTTCTCCAGCACAGGAACACATTCTTCTTCAGTAGCACCGGGGTATACCGTCGATTCGTAGATCACGATATCTCCTTTCGAAAGCACCCTGCCCACGGTTTCCGATGCCCTGATGAGCGGTGTAAGGTCCGGGCGTTTGTTTTTATCGATGGGGGTTGGGACCGTTACGATATAATAGTTACAGGATTTCAGGTCCTTTACATTCGAGGTGTATTTTAGTTTTACCGCTTTTTTAAGATCCCCGCCTTCCACTTCCAGTGTGCGGTCATGACCGGCCTCCAGTTCTTTTATCCTGCTTTCGCTGATGTCAAACCCTGTTGTATCAATCGTCTTTCCGAATTCCACGGCCAGCGGCAGGCCAACATATCCCAGTCCTATTACACCGATTCTTATCATTTTATATTTCGCTTTTCACATTTCGCATTTCACATAAATCTATCATGTTCCATGGTCCATGTTCGTTATTCATTATTTGTTTTTCAAGCAGCAAAAGTAAGACAATATACGGTATGTGGTATGCGGGGTTATCCGGCATTACCATCGTCCCCGCCTCCGTTTTCTGTCCATAGAAGCAGGATCTCATCCTTTTTATAGTTTTCTGCTATTTGACTGAACTCGCTATTATTATACGTCAGGTAGCGGATCTTTCGTTTTATAAGCTTCTCGCCCTTGCCCGTCAGTCGCGCTAGATATTCACGGTTGATGTTCTTCCCAACAAGCAAAAGATCGATCACCGCGCTATCTACTCCCCTGGCAAAACTTCCAACCAGGTAGACTTTGTTCACATTTCCAAGCTTTTTGATCACTTTATCAATAATCTGGTCGAAACCGATATACTTGAGCAGGATATTGTGAATATCATTGAAAAGAGGATGGCTGGTGTTTGCCTGGTATATCTTCTTGTTTCCCGAAATGCGTGATTGCAACAGCCCTGCTTCCTCAAATTTGTTCAGCTCAAGGCGGATGCCGTTGGTGCTCTCATTAAATTCTCCTTCCAGGTTCCTTAGATAGGAGCTGGCGTTAGAGTTCAGGAAGAACTTAAGCAGCAGCTTAATACGGGTTTTGGATGTAATTAGGGTATCGAGCATTTAATCGCTTGGCGTTGGGCGTAAGGCGATGGGTAATAAACAGGTTCAAAATTCCATGTTCCATGTTTCCTGCCTGCCGGCAGGCAAGGCATGTTCATTATTCATTATTCATTATTCCTCCGCCACGGCTTCGCCCCCTGAGTCCCCTGTGAACAGGCTCATTTTCGGAGCAATTTACAAAGATTGAGCAATAAAAGTACTCGTTTTTACGAAAAATATAAGAAAAGGTTATATTAAATATTAATTAATTATTAGAGGATCGGGGGCTGGTAATTGGAGCTTAACCAGGATATAGCGCTCCTGATGGAGCGCGTGTTTATAATGCTTAGTTCTGTTTGACGTATATAGTGCTCCTATGGGAGCACTATACTCGTAGCAAAATGTGACGGGTTTCGTTTTTGGCGCTCCATCAGGAGCGCTATGTTACATTCCAGGTTTGAAAATTGATCAATAACAATAAACCAATTGAACCAACAAAAAAAGGGACAATGAACCTGAGTCCATCATCCCTTTTCCGAAGGCTGAAGCTTAATGCCTACCGCAGTACAAACTGCGTATGTCCGATCACCTGGTCATCATAGAAGATCTCCACATGGTAGGAGCCTTCCATCATTTCTTTTTCTTTATAGCTCTTTTCCCAGTACAGGCACATATTCATGCTGAGGTTCTGGTAATCAATGAGTTTCTTGATGGAATACTGGATCTTCTCACCCTGGTACATGAAGGTGTATGCATCCGATCTGTCCTTGGTCAGGATCAGCTTGTCGGGG
>JAZBOU010000235.1:0-12994 GCA_036351275.1 Bacteroidales bacterium | reverse complement strand
GATATGCCTGCGGGGTTATAGTAGATGGCGCTTGGCCCTGCTCCTCCTCCAACGACAGCTCCTGCCAGCAGCGACGACTCTTCGTTAAAACTCCTTGCCCAGTGGTTATAGGACTGTGCATTTAGCTGAATCGAAAGTGAACTCAATAATGAGAACACAAGCGCCAATTTTGAAAATGATCTCATAGCAGTAATGGCTATTCGAAATATAATATTTCAAATATAATGAATTGATGAGATAAATATATAACCACAATTAAGTATTGAGGCCGATTAAACAATTAAATTTGCGCATTGTTAATTCCTTTTAAAGAAAATCCCATTATGTTTAAAAGACCTAAATTATTCTTGCTTGCTGTTGTATTTCCATTTATTCTACCTGCGCAATCAGGTGGTATTGAACTGGCTCCTTTTGCCGGTTATATGTTTGGAGGTAGTGTAAATTACTATGAAGGAAAATTAAAGATAGAGAACGGCATGAACTATGGTGCCTCACTTCTCCTACCGGTCCATGATTTCCTCGACGTCGAAGTAAATTACACAAGGATGCAAAGCAAAGCCTCTTTTAGCCCTTCATTCGGTTATCCTGACCTTGAATATGTAGAAACGGATTTAGCAACAAACTACATCCAGGTTGGTGGGATCTCAAAATTTTATTCCCGGCATACACGCATTACACCATTTGGTTCAGTCTCACTGGGTGCTACCTGGTTTGCCCCTGAGGATGCATCATTTAGCACGGTTTGGCGTTTTTCTGCAGCGGCCGGCCTTGGGGTAAAAGTGATGTTTAACGACGTAGTGGGTATCATGCTCCGGGGCAGATTGCTGATGCCAATGTATTTCGGCGGCTTAGGAATATATGCCGGTACTGGAGGTTCCGGCGTGAGCGTGAATTCTGTCGTTGCTCCCCTGCAGGGAGATTTCAACGGAGGATTATTAATTAAATTAGGAGGAAATTAGAGTAGTTGTTTTGATATGCAGTATTTAAAAACCTTTTTTCTAGCATTATTTTTCATTTTTTTCTGGAGTAATACTTGGGCACAGGTCGATTCACTCATCATGAACACGGGTGAGATCCTGGTTGGTGAGGTGAAAGACCTGAAGCAGGGCATTATTACGATCGAAACTGATTATAGCGACAGCGATTTTAAAGTGGAATGGGATAAGGTATCCTATATTCATACCGAAAGGAAATACATCATCACCATGTCGAACGGCGAACGCTATAATGGTTCCCTGCAAAGTCCTGCCGAAGATGGAAAGGTTATTATAAAGGACATTAAGATTGGTAATGTTAGCGTTGACCTCATCAATGTAGTGTATCTGAAATCTGTCGATGATGACTTCCTCAGCAGGTTAAACCTCATGTTGTCGGTTGGATATACCCTGACAAAAGCAAATGAAAACCAGCAGGTCAGTGCCCGGATCAATGCGGGATATCTTTCTAACAAGATCGCTATCGATGCGTATTTCAATGCAGTGAGAACTGTCCAGACCCCGGATAGTACAACCTTCAGAACCTCGCGTACAGAAGGCGGACTGGGATTCAAGTTCTTTATTATTCGAGACTGGTTCGCCATGGCAGGGACGGAACTGCTCCAGAGCACTGAACAGAAGCTAACCCTCAGGGCGCTCACTAAAGGTGGTGTCGGGAATTACATTGTTTATACCAACAAAATGTATTTTGTGCTTGCAGCAGGTGCTGCCTGGAACTATGAAGATTATAATGATATTACCATTCCCGACAGGAACAGTGCTGAAGCCTTCGCTGCCGTAGAATATGACATCTTTGATATTGGTGACCTTGATCTTAAGACCACCCTGGTTGGATATCCAGGCTTATCAGAAAGCGGAAGGTTCAGATCTGACTTTTCATTTGACCTGAAGTATGATTTTCCACTCGATTTCTTTGTAAACCTTGGTTTCACCCTTAACTACGACAACCAGCCCGTTGAAGGAGCTACCGAAACAGACTACGTACTCCAAACCACATTTGGCTGGGAACTATAATATATTAGGCGATATAGCGATTGAACGATGTATCGGTGTAACGATTTCGTTATTCGTGTTTCGTTATTCGTGTTTCGTGTTTCGTGTTTCGTGTTTCGTTATTTGTAATAGATGCCGGCTTCAGGACCCAGTGGTATTCCGAGATACAGCCACGCTACAAGCAGCAGTGTCCATCCGATGAAAAAGGCTATGGAATAGGGTAACATGGTTGCAATAATGGTTCCTATACCGGTTTTGGGATCGTATTTCTGAAAATAGGCTATGATCAGCGCAAAGAAACTCATCATCGGACTCACAATATTGGTCACGCTGTCGCCAATGCGGAATACAACCTGCGAGAGTTCAGGTGAGTAGCCCATAAGCATGAACATGGGAATAAAGACCGGTGCAAGTATGGCCCATTTGGCCGAAGCACTTCCCATCAGCATATTTATGGATGCCGACAGGATGATAAAAAGGATCATGAGGGGTATCAGTCCGATACCTGATGAAGAAATGACCTCAGCACCTTTGATCGCAAAGATGATCCCGAGGTTAGACTCCTTGAAGTAAGCCACAAACTGGGCAGCAAAGAACACCAGGACGATGTACATCGAAAGGGTTTTGATAGCATCCTTCATTCCGTTCATCACATCGGTATCGCTCTTAAACTTCTTGGAACCAAATCCATATGCCAGTCCGGTCAGGCCTGCAATTATAAAAAGGAAAGCAACTACATCCTTGATTAGGGGAGATTCAAGCAGGTCGCCATGCGGAGGCCTGAGAAAACCATCGGCCCGGAACATGCCGATGAGTATTACAGCGGTGATTATAGCAAAAGTTATAAGTGTATAACGTAAACCACGCCTCTCGTCTTTACTCAGCCTGTCAATGGTCGGCACCTCTTCTTCACCGGTATATTTCCCCAGGCGGGGTTCTACAAGGCGATTGGTTACAAAAGTCCCGGTGAATGCAATGAAAAAGGTGGATACGACCATGAAGTAATAATTTGCCGTCGGGTTAACCACATACTCCGGGTCGATGATCTGGGCTGCCTCGGTAGATAATCCTGCCAGGAGCGGGTCAATGGTACCCAGTGCCAGGTTGGCGCTGAAGCCTCCCGATACTCCAGCAAAAGCGGCCGCCATACCTGCAATCGGATGTCGGCCTACTGCCTGGAAAATGACCCCTGCCAGTGGGATCAGCAAAACATAACCTATATCACTTGCGGTATTCGAGAGTACCCCGGCCAGTACGAGAACAAAAGTGAGCAGTCGTTTCGGGGCTGATAACACCAGCATACGAATAAGGGAACCGATCAGCCCGCTGCTCTCTGCGATCCCGATACCCAGCATGGCTACTAAAACAATGCCCAGAGGGGCAAAGCTGGTAAAATTTTCTACCATGCTGTCGAGGATGTAATGCAAACCGTCCCTGCTCAATAAGTTTACAACTTGAATAACTTCTCCCGTTGCAGGGTTGATTGCTTCAGAGCCCATGATATGTGCCAACCATGATGCTACAAGGGCAAGCAAGGCCAGGATCAAAAACAAAGTTGCGGGATGAGGCAGGGCATTTCCTGCTTTTTCAACAAAATTCAAAAAGCGGGTAAATAGCCCGCTGAAGCTTATTCGGAGTTTAGCCATGATCTAAAACTATATATTATGTATTAAATAACCAACTAAGACAGAATTTGTTTGATTTTCATTAGTATTGTAGTACCCATAAATACGAATATGAAGAGAATTGCCTTATTCGTTGCAAGCCTGTTCATTGGACTGATGGCATTCAGCCAGGAAGTTCAGTATGAAGATGTTGTTCAAGTTTTTTTTCATGGGTATCGTTTCTACTATTAATACCCAATTCCCTCAAATGTCCACACCTTAAATCAAAGAAAATAGCACATACCACATAAAAAATACCACATAACACATTTATAAAGACGTGCTGTTTTGTATGTGTTATTTTGTATGTGCTATTTAATGTTTTTTCGGGCGGTGAGAACTGTTTTATGAAAAATAGCAACCATTTGATCACACTCATTCATAGCAACTATAATATTTTCTTTTAGACTTCCTTTTGCTTTGTTGTCAAGGAGTTTCAGAGTAATACTTGTTTCTTTTAATTCTTTCAGTGAAATGCTGATTTTATGGATAAAGTCTTTGCGGGATTCAGCTACCTGGGCTTCCCCGTAATTTAATGCTGCGCTTGTCGAACTTCGGGTTATCTGCTTTGCAAGGTGATAGGATAGATAGCATTGGTCTAGTCTGTTGCAAATGGAATTAATTAATATTGCGAGATTAATTAATCTTCTCTCAAGTTCTTTTTTCATGGGTATCGTTTCTACTATATTAATACCCAATTCCCTCAAATGTCCACACCTTAAATCAAAGAAAATAGCACATACCACATAAAAAATACCACATAACACATTTATAAAGAGGTGCTGTTTTGTATGTGTTATTATTTGGCTTATTAAAGATGATCCAGGATTGATTTAGAAGTTCAGTTTGATCCCGGTGTTGCTGGGATCCTGAGAACTCATGATCAGTTCGGTCTTGTATTCTTTGGGTATGTCATCCCAGCTGCTGTACTTTTTGCCTTCAATATAGTAGGCTGTGTTGGAACCGGGCTTGCCTCCCATTCCGGGTCCGGCAGATACTTCATACGAGCGCTCAGGCGGGGCAAGCCCGGCAGCATCACCATCAAGTATAAGTTCCATGCTGCCATCCCCGTCTACATCGGCAGTTATCCAGTTCAGTTCCAGTATCCTGTTATAGGTGCCCTCGGCGATCATTTCCTTTATTTCTCCATTGAAGGCAGTGATGATATCGGAGGCGTTTTTAAGGTCTTTTCTAAGTGCAAAATACAATGGTTTCACCAGAATGGGATAATCCGCTATCTCAAGGAATTCATGCACGTCGTTCACCTGGTATTTGAGTAGGTATTGTATCAACAGGTCATCGACAAGCATATAATCGATCTCTCCCGACAGGAGTCGTTCAAGGTTCTGCTGGTCGTTTTCCCTTGATTCCAGATGGATCTTTTCCGAATTTATGTCTGCGTCATAGGCATAATCTTCAACGATCCCTATGATCTTTCCTTCTTCGATTTCGCTGAAAGTCCTGGCGCTTACATCACTCCCTTTACGCCCGACCAGGATCAATTGATTCTGGAGGTAAGGCTCGGAGAAGATATATTTCGAAGCCCGCTCATCATTGAACCAGAGCGCCGCACTTCCGTCAAAACTCCCATTATCAATATGCGTAATCACATCGTCAAATTCGATGATCTCATAGCTGGCTTTTATGCCGTTCCTGGCAAGGGCTTCCCTGACGAGGTCAAGTGCAATAGCCTTCTCGCTTTCAACATTGGTGAAGGGTGGCCATATGTCCGAGGCAAGTTTAAGTTCTGTTTTCTGTGAAAAAACATTTATGAAAAAAAACAGGAACAAGAAGATGATCAGATATCTCATATGTTGTTCGTTAGGGTTTGTTATTTAAAGGTACAGATTATTCAAGTATTTGTTCACCGACCAGGTGAACAACCACCCTGTTGGTGATGCCGCGTTTTGTAATGGGATCGGATGCCACAATAATGATGGGGTCACCCTTTTTAGCCCATTTTTTTTGCAGGATGAGCTGGTCCACGGCTGCGATGAATTTACTACCCGATGAAGGTTGTTTCATGTAAAAAGGCGTAACGCCGTAAAGTATGGAGAGCTGCCGAAGCCGGTTCTCATTTTCCCCGAAAGCGATCAACGGGACCTCCATCCGCTGTTGTGAAAGAAAAACGGTGCTCCCTCCCGAATGGGTCCAGGTGATGATAAATTTGGCTTTCATATCCCGCGCCATCTGGTGTACGCCTCTGGCGATCGTGGCCTTGCGATTCAGGGGACCTTTGTACTTTATCAGGTCTTCCGATCTGTCATCGAGCGATTTAAGATATGCATTAGTTTTTTTCGCAATACGGTTCATCATTCGCACGGCACCTTCCGGATAGGATCCCACAGCTGTCTCCCCGGAGAGCATAACTGCATCTGCCTTGTCGATGATGGCATTGGCTACATCCGAAACTTCCGCTCTGGTCGGAACAGGCTCATGGATCATACTCTGCAGCATCTGCGTTGCAACAATAACGGGTTTACCGTATTCACTGCATTTCTTAATAATGCGCTTTTGCAGTATGGCCACCTCGGCCAGGTCCATTTCAACACCCAGGTCACCCCTGGCAACCATGACACCGTCTGTTTCTTCCAGTATCTCATCAAGGCTGTCAATGGCCTGGGGCTTCTCGATCTTACTTATAACTGGTATGAAACGGTCATCGTACAAGGTTGAAAAACCCAGGTCGCCGCCGGTGATATTCAGACCTTCCGGACGACCATTCAATTTTGTGAGCATATTTTTTAACTCCCGGATGTCCTTGCCTGTACGGACAAAACTCAGTGCAAGAAAATCAAAGTCATGTTTTATGGCATATTCTACACAATCCCTGTCTTTTTTGGTTAAAGATGGCACCGTGAGCTCGCTTTCTGGGAGGTTTATCCCTTTGGAGCTGGTGAGTAGATTCCCTGCCATTACTTTGCAATGTAATTCAGCATTAATGCCTTGCCCTGCTTTGCCGGTGCATTTTAGTTCAATATTTCCATCATCAAGCAACAATTTCTCACCTTTCTTAACCTCATCAATAAAAGATGGCAGCGTGGTGGAGAATTTATGTTCGTACCCCTTAGAGCCCCCCAGGATCTCTTTCTTAATGAAACAAACCTCTTCACCCTTCTTCAGCAGAACACCGCCCTCGATGATTTCACCAACCCGGATCTTGGGACCGGAAAGGTCACCGAGTATGGATACGTAAATATGGTTTTCTTTCTGAATGGCCCTGATGTTATCGATCAGTTTATCGTAATCCCCGAAAGATCCATGAGAAAAGTTGATCCTGAATACCCGGGCTCCGGCATCGATCAGTTTTTTAATGGCAGCTTTTGAGGAGGTTGCGGGTCCTAAGGTGGCAATGATCTTGGTGATCATGAAGTCCGTTGATGACATATGCATAGAGTTTAAAACAAAATTAGCAGACTTTTGTATGAAGAAAACATACGCTTATCCATTTCCTTTAAATACAGTAACCTCATCAACAAAAAACCATGAGGGCTCACCTTCCGATGCATGCCATTTGGGAAGCGGCCCGGCTCCCTGGATGAAGAAACGGACAAACCTGAATGGCGTTTTGGGTGCATTGAAGGTATATTTTCGGGTTCGCTCTTCATATTCCTGATCCCCTTCAACATTAAATTTCCCAATCTCATCATAACTTATTCCGTCAAGTGAAATGTAGCAACATACACTTGCCGGGTGCAGTATCCAGCTTTTCCCATCCCATAAGCTGCCTATACTTATTTCATTTGCATTTATCGCTTCTTCAAGATCTATGTTGATCTCAGCATCCTGTCCCCACCAGCCCAGCCAGTGCACGGCAAAATCATGTGCACCCTGGACACCATCGGTAAGAATGCCGGGATTGCCGTTCGCATACTTTTCGGCAGCATCCGGGCTCACCGAAACAGGCTTGCGGAAGGCACGGTTCCCATCAACCTTCACATCGATGAACCTGAGGGTGCTTTCGTAATATATTTCCGGTGTGAGCGCTCTTTCGTTCAAGCCTGGAACTGCGTTGGTAGTGCACACTCCATAAAAGTGATCAAGCATGTCTTTCATCTCCTGCCGGAGAAGAAAGGTTCCATCCTTTTCGTCGTACCACCCACGTTCGCCAAACATATCATTCTTGGCGATCTCCATCATCGCGTATTGCAGGGGCAGACGGCTGAGGTGTACCCTGTTCAGCATGACCGGGTCATCTGCTACGGCTGTTTCGGCACGATCGAACTGCTCATTGTAAAAAGCGACATTTTCTGCCGATAAATAACCATCGCTATGGTTGTTGGGAGGTTCATATATGTAGAGGATCTTTCCACTTTTGATCAGCTCTCTTTCCATCCGCTCTGCATATGCCCTGATGTAAGATGCGGCCTGCCCATAATAATCCTCAAAAAAATTGTTTTTGAGCGAATCGAGCTTGAGGTAGGGGTCCCACATAAGGCCTGACAACATCCTGGCCTTTAGCTCCACAAATTCGTGCCCTACCTGAAGGTTTGACTGAGGGAACTGCATCCTGACATTGTTTTCATAGAAGAATTGCAGGTTTGGCTGAAGCACATGAAGGTTGGGGAAGGTAGAGACCGAATGGTTGAAATTAATGGTGTAATCCCAGAGATAGATATTGCTGCTTATCTTTCCCCACTCCCTGATATCCGTCACGAAAGACTGGCTCAGGCTGTCATGTTCAATTGGCTTGCTTCGGTTAAGCTCTATAGTACATAGCCTTACCAGTACATTTTCGGCAGGCCTGGTTTTGCCAGGGGGCGTGCGTGAAAACTGGTATGCAAGCGTCGCGATAGTCTTATCCGGAAAAGTTTCCGCTACATCATTTACAAGCCTGATGATCGGTCCCGCCGGACTGCCTTCTTCTTCGATGATCTTACTGCATTTATCGCAGCGGCAATAGGTGAAATTGTCATTCTGTGATACGGACCATATATTGAAATCAGGATATTTCTCCATTTCCTTACCAATCCTGTCAATGATCAGGCTTTTTACTTCAGGATTTGACGGACAGGGCTGATCGTGGCTGTATTTGTTTCCGAGCCAGGCAAAATATTCCGGGTGCTCCTCAAAAAACTCTTCCCTCGGAATGAGCCTGTGAAACGTATGTACGTAATAGCCGGGAGGAGCCACTTCTGGAATGGTGCTGATCCTCAGCCAATCCGCAAATTCCGGATCTTTGGTCATAGCTCCATTAATGATCCTGAGATCGTTGGCCGGTGCATCTGAAAAATCGATAGGGGGGATGGTTAATTTTTTCACTACAGGTATGTATTCTTCCGTGGGACTGAACTTCCTGCAACCCCAGCGTTCAAGCAATTCGATCACACCATATACCACGCCCTTTCCATTACCACCCGTAATAAATAGTTTCTCTGCTTCAGTATGTATCCTGAACCCATCAGGGCTTGGGTTATTTGCAGGCTTTGCCCTGTTGGTGTTCCCGATACATATTTCTTTTTCCAGCACTTTGCTTTCGTCGCTCACCGTACGGATGCTTGTTCCACTCATTTTATAAATGTACGCTGATAGGTAGGCAGCTGCCGTGGAATCATTTTTACCCGCATTGGCAGGTATGACGATCGAATAATCACTCTGGCCATTTTGGGTGATCCGGATATCATTACTGCAGGAAAGTAGCAATAACAACAAGGGAAGTAAAGCTATTAGTCTTTTCATCTGTCAGCTCTTGTATTTGAGGGAATAAAGTTATCAATAACTCAAGAGAGCTGACATTCAAAAAATATTTCTGTTCAATGTGTTGCTCTTTTTCAACAATACCACAGGGTATGAAAGAGCATAAACTATCCGTAACAGTATTTATAGTGTTCAGGAATTGAGGAATCAGGCTATTTGTTTGAAGTAAGCTCGTTGTTACTAAACTTCAGCACATTATTGCTTTCATCGATATCCGGTATAGCTTTATCTCCAAGGCTGATCTTAACCGCATGTTCCATATCCGGTATTTGCACATATACAATGCTTTCCCGATTTGCCCAGTTCCATATGCTAAGATTGATCTCATTCCTTTCACCGTCTGCATATTCAATGCGGAGTTTGATGGGCATGGGTATTCCTCCTTTATTCACGATAGCCACCTGATCTGCCTTTGTGCTTTTTTGTAATTGAAGGTCAGGCGATTTGAAACTGAAATACCAGGGCTCCCAGAACCACGACAGGTCTTCGCTACACATTGCGTTCATAAAGTAAAAGAAGTCATATGGTGTAGGATGTTTCCCCGACCAGGCTGTTAAGAAATCCCTCAGCGGGTTTTCAAGCCCTTTTTCTTTCATTAGCTGTAGCAGGAAGTAGTTTGAATTTGCTGCCTTGGCATAAGAATGATAAAAGTTGTGTGACACTGTCATGAAGCCGCTGGGAACGATCAGGGGCAGGTCATTGCTTGTTCCCGCAAAGCGTTCGTAAATATCTATGCTGTTGAGGACACTCTTTGTCTCCCTTTTTATACCCAGCGACTCGCCATGAAGTTCACCAATTAATTTAACCCATCCCTCATCGATCCAGGCATGCTTGCGTTCATTGCTGAGCATATAAAATGGGATGTAATTATGTGCGATCTCATGGATCGTCAGCTCGGTATACATTTCTTCCTGTTCGTGATCTCCATTATTGGCCATCATGGGGTACTCAACCCCGATATAGTTGATCCCATTGTATGTGATGTGTTTATTGAATGGATACGGGACCCCCGGGAAGCTCTCTGACAGATACTGAATACTTTTATTGGCAACGTCCGCTACCTTATCAAATGCTTTTGTCCCGGGCGGATAAACCGCATTTACCCAGATATCGCGGTCTTCAGTATTTAGCGTAAGGTTGTTCGCATCCCACAAATAGTAGTTGCTGCAAGCCCATGCAAAATCAGGGACACCTTTTGCAGTGAATACCCAGGTTCCCTTATGCTCTTTTGCAAAGATGCTGCCTTCTTCATAATCGGTTGCTGTAAGGACATTAACAGTTTCGTTTGATTCACGGGATGCTTTTATCCGCTCCATGATCCTGTTGCTGAAGACGTTGTTCTCATTTTGCTGATCTCCTGTTGCCCATACAACATAATCTTCAGGCACAGTGAGTTCAACATAATAGGAACCAGTGTCATTGTATGTTTCCTGTTTTCCCGTGTAATCTTCCCTGTCCCATCCGAAAATGTCATCATAAACGGCCATCTGGGGATACCAGTATCCGATGAAATAAGATGAATCGCAATACGCGCCATTCCTGATGCCATGCTCGGGTACTTCAAAAGACCACTCTACATAGATATTCGTTATTGATCCCGGGGCTGCTTTCCAAGATGGATCAAAGATCAGGTACAAATTGGTACCGTATTCAAATGATTGCCTCCTGTTTTGTAAATCCCAGGGCCTGTCATTAATCGATATACTGTCGATTACCATACCCTCATTTAAGCTTTCCTCATGTGCTGCATAATCCCTCGCACTGCCTTTTTTATGAATGTTTGGCAGAAGTTTTACGATCAGGTATCTTAGTGAATCCGGGCTATTATTCCTGTATTGAATGCTTCCCTCCCCTGAAAGCAAATTTGTACTTGGGTCAAGTTCTGCTTTTAGGTTATACTGTGCAGTATTTTGCCAGTATTTTTTACCTGGCATACCATCTCTTGTCCTGGTTCCGTTTTCAATTGCAGATTGGATTTCTTTTGGTTCGAAGAATGCGGTTTGTGAGAAACATGCGCTAAAGATCATTATGCATGCCCCAAATAAGATTGTATTTTTCATCAAATTAAATTTTTGGTTTATTGACACTGTATGAACCAAAGCTGTGCCAAGCAAGGAATAAATGTTATAAGTGATATAAAATCAATACGTTAAAAGCGCGATAAATAATTTCTCAGTTGAGTATATTATTCGTTTTCGGGCGATGGATTGTTCATAAACGAACAATAAATAATATACTGTCAGATGTAAATTGAAAATTAGTATGCCATATTAGCAGCATCGTATTTACATTACTTTACCTGGCACTTCAACATCTTTCATATTAATTAATTAGCTTTGTTGATAGCAATCTAATCCCGTCATGAAAGAACACAAACTAGCTGCAATCGTATTTACGGATATTGTCGGATACACCAGGCGTATGGATTCTGATGAGGAGGGTACCATGAAACTCCTTGAACGGCAGAGGGAGATCATATTTCCACTTGTGCGGGATTTTGGGGGAGAGGTGATCAAAGAGATCGGGGATGGATTGATGATGATGTTTACCAGTGCCAACAGGGCAGTCAGATTTGCCCTGGCCGTTCAGGAAAAGCTTAAAGATGATGACCTGACGATCCGGGCAGGAATCCACATTGGCGATGTGATCTTCGAGGAAGGCGACGTTTTTGGTTCCGCGGTTAATATTGCCGCGAGAATTGAGCCCCTGGCACCATCAGGAGGGATCTGTATTTCTGAGGACGTAAGAAGCCAGATCAGGAACCAGAAAGATATTTTCACCGTTTCGATAGGCAGGAAAGAACTGAAAGGTGTAGATGGTGCAATGGAAATTTTCAGGGTTGTTTCTGAAGAAGTAGTTGACGGAAAAGATCAGATCCCTTTCCTGAAAGACCTCTGGCAACGCCGTGTGATACAGGTCACTTTTATTTATCTTCTGCTGTCATATTTTGTGAAACTCGGTGTGGGGCTCTATGTGAAGGAGTTCCTGCTTTCCCCTCACCTTACCGACCTGGTTTGGTATATTCTCCTTTCCTTGATCCCAAGCATCATACTGTTGTCGTATTTCCACGGAAAGAGGGGAGTGAATAAATGGACAAAGACAGAGCTCATCGGCATGCCGGTAAATGTTGTAGCTGCAGTACTTTTAATGATATTTGTTTTTAAAGGCAAGGACCTGGGAGCGATCACAACCACCCTGAAAGTACAGAATGAAGATGGTGTGGAAGTTGAAAAGCTGGTGCTGAAGAATGAATACAGGAAACGTATTTTTATATTCAACCTGGACAATGTCTCAGCTGATACCAATCTGCGGTATCTTCAGTATGGCATACCGATAATGACCACTTTTGATCTTTCACAGGATCTGTTTTTCACCGTGCTGTCAGCAGAAACGATTTACCCCGAAATTTCATCTACTGGTTATGAGGACGGAACCGGACTGCCGATCACTCTGATGAAAAAGTTTGCGGATGAGCAGCAGATGAATTATTTCATTTTTGGTGAGCTTGATAAGGAAGATGGGGAATATGTATTGCGTGCAAAATTATATGATACCAGGTTAACAAAACAATTATCCGAGATAAACCTGAAGGACAGCAGCCCCTTTGGATTGGTCGACCAGTTCTCAGTACAGATCAAGAAAGCG
>JAZBOU010000234.1:0-31749 GCA_036351275.1 Bacteroidales bacterium | reverse complement strand
TCTGATATCTGAATTCTATTTGCTGGCGTAGCCGTACCATTTGCCCATGCCGTAATCGCCGTCCTTGGCTACGAAAATATATCCATTGGCATAGGATAATGAAAAACCATAATCGCCATCTTCAAATTTTATGGCTTCTATAAAATCCCCTTTCTTGCTATGCAGATAGAATATCTGTTTTTCTGCGTTGAAAGTGATGATATATTTCTTGCTCACGGCAACGGAACTTGCCCCGCTTCCAAGCTCGGGCCCGCAATTTATCCCGTAATAGGTTTCCTCCAGCGTGCCTTTGGAAAAATCGTACACTTTCAGGGTCCCGTTATCAAGGTAGTAAAGATATTTTCCCTTTGGGCCAATGGCTAGTGACGCCTGCTCATTATCGTACAATTTGTTGTACATCAGCTGGAAGGATCCCGCTTCAAGGTCGGTGATCTTGTATATGTTATTGTCGTAGCAATTCACATACAGAAATCCGTCCCTGGGGTTGTACATGATGCTCCGCATATCGAGATCGATCTTGTAGCTTTTCATGTAGTTCCCGTTCTCACTGTATTTGCTGATCTTCCCTTCATAGGTCTTGCCCCCGTTACAGGTATAAAAGAATTGTCCGTCGGATGTGATGCCCATATTATGGGTTCCGGGTTCATCGTCGAAATAAATGTCGGGGCTGGCCGATTGGGCATGCAGGTTGAGCAGCCCTGCCAGGATCATCGTCGTAATAAATAAAATGCTTCTTTTCATAATCGTAGAATTTGTGTTAGTGCTAAAATACGAAAAATGAAAAAAGGTCCCCAACTTTATTAATACCGGAAAGCCTTTTAACAAAAAAAACCGGCTCAAATTAATTTGAACCGGTTTTTAGCTAAACATCAGTGCAATATAATGTTATTGAGTTGAATAGTCCATTTCTGCGAGGCGTTTGTAGTTGTTGTACCTCCATTTTGCATTTGCCTCTGCTATGGCTTGCAGCCTTTCTGCTTCGGCAGGGAAAGTTTTTTTAAGCGAAGTATACCTGACCTCACCGTTTAGGAAGCTGTTGAAGAGGCTCCAGTCAGGCTCCTTTGAATCGAGCGTAAAGGGATTTTTGCCTTCTTCTTCCAGCAGCGGATTGTAACGGTACATCTGCCAGTACCCTGATTCTACTGCATGTTTCATCTCTTCCTGCGATTTACCCATTCCCCTTCGGAGACCGTGGTTAATACAGGGTGAGTATGCAATGATCAGTGACGGTCCGGGATATGCTTCCGCTTCCTTCAAGGCTTTAAAGAACTGCGACTGGCTGGCACCCATGGCCACCTGTGCTACGTACACATAACCATAGGTCATGGCCATCATGCCAAGGTCTTTCTTGCGGATCTTCTTTCCTGACGCAGCAAATTTGGCAACTGCTCCCACCGGTGTGGCTTTGGATGACTGACCACCGGTATTCGAATATACTTCGGTATCCATGACCAGGATATTCACATCTTCACCCGAAGCGATCACATGATCAAGGCCGCCATATCCGATATCATAGGCCCATCCGTCACCACCGAAGGCCCATACGGATTTCTTCACGAAATATTGCTCAAGCTTAAGGAGCTCTTTTGCGAGCGGATCCTTATTTTTCTCCAGCAGGGGTAGCAGCTTAGCGCTGGCTATTTTCGAAGCCCTGGCATCCTCCCTGCCTTCCAGCCATTCGGTAGCCGCCTCTTTCAATTTGGCATCAGCTTTAGGAAGAAGCTTGTTGAGCCTGTCCCCGATACGGTCGCGGAGTTTCCGCACACCCACTGCCATACCCAGTGCATATTCTGCATTATCTTCGAAAAGGGAATTGGCCCATGCCGGCCCGTGCCCGGATTCTTTATGCTTACAATAAGGTGTTGAAGGTGCAGAGCCACCATATATGGAAGAACATCCGGTAGCATTGGCGATCATCATGCGTTCACCAAAAAGCTGTGTGATGGTCTTTACGTATGGTGTTTCACCACAACCGGCACATGCTCCCGAGAACTCAAAAAGCGGTTGCGCAAACTGGCTGTTCTTGACAGTTTTGTCTTTTTCAACGAGGTCTTCCTTATAACTTACCTTGCTGTCGAGATGCTCAAAGCGGGCAACCTCATCCAGTTGCTCACCTAGAGGCTTCATGATCAGTGCCTTTTCCTTGGCAGGACAAATATCGGCGCAATTGCCGCATCCGGTACAGTCGAGTACGCTGACCTGGATCCTGAATTCATGCCCTTCGAAACCTTTTCCCTTCGCTGTAATGGTTTCTGTACCTTCGGGAAGTTCTTTCATTTCCTTCTCGTTGATCAAAAACGGTCGTATTGCAGCGTGAGGGCACACAAATGAACACTGGTTACATTGGATACAATGTTCGGGCAGCCATTCCGGGACATTCACAGCGATACCACGCTTTTCAAATGCTGTGGTTCCGGCCGGGAAGGTTCCGTCTTCCCTGCCCAGGAATGCGCTCACAGGAAGATCGTCACCTTTCAGGTGGTTCACCGGGTGACAAACATTGGCAACGAAATCAGATGCATCGATCTTTTCTTTCTTGTCGCTGAGTTTAATATTCTTCCACTCAGCCGGTACTGGAATCTCAGTGACCTGTCCGCCACGATCAACGGCGGCGTAGTTCATGTTAACGATCTCTTCACCCTTGTTCCCGAATGATTTGATGATTGCTTTCTTCATCTGGTCAACAGCCAGCTCGTAAGGGATCACGTTTGCAATCTTGAAGAATGCCGATTGCATGATCGTATTGGTCCTGGAACCAAGGCCGATCTCGGCTGCGATTTTAGTCGCATTGATGGTGTAGAACTTAATGTCGTTTTCAGCCATGTATTTCTTCATACTGTCGGGGAGGTGTATTTTGGTTTCCTCTTCATCCCATATGCTGTTCAGCAGGAAGGTGCCGCCTTTTTTCAGCCCTTTAAGCATGTCATACTTATCGAGATATGAAGGAACGTGGCAGGCAACGAAATCAGGAGTGTTGACCAGGTAAGTTGATTGTATCGGAGAATCGCCGAAGCGTAGGTGGGAGGTTGTGATACCCCCTGATTTTTTGGAATCGTAGGCAAAATATGCCTGGACAAATTTATCCGTAGTGTCACCAATGATCTTGATGGAATTCTTGTTTGCGCCAACCGTACCATCGGATCCAAGGCCGTAAAATTTTGCCTCGTAAGTCCCTTTTGGTGCAGTGGGTACATCAGGAATAAGAGGAAGCGAACTATATTTCACATCATCGATGATGCCAACTGTAAACTGGTTCATTGGAACAGCCTGCTCCAGGTTGTCGAATACGGATACGATCATGGCAGGCGTGGTATCTTTCGAGCTCAGTCCATAACGTCCTCCCACGATCATGGGTGCATTTTCCTTGTTATAGAAAATATCGCGGATGTCGAGGTAGAGCGGATCACCATTGGCACCCGGTTCTTTTGTACGATCGAGTACTGCGAGGCGTTTAACGGTATCCGGCAGTGCCTCAAGGAAATATTTTTCTGAGAATGGCCTGTAGAGGTGGACAGAAATGAGTCCGACCTTTTCCCCTTTGGCTAACTTATAATCGATCACTTCCTTGATGGTTGATGTGACCGAACCCATGGCGACGATAATGTTCTCAGCATCGGGGGCACCATAATATGTAAATGGATGGTATTCCCTGCCTGTGAGTTTGGTAACTGCCTGCATGTACTCCTCAACGATATCGGGTATCGGGTCGTAAAAGCGGTCGGCAGCTTCCTTGGCCTGGAAGAAAATATCCGGATTCTGGGCGGTTCCCCTGGTAACAGGATGTTCGGGGTTCAGCGCATTGTCGCGGAATTTCTGGAGCGATTCATAATCTACCAGCTTGGACATATCTTCATTGTCGAAATACTCTACCTTCTGGATCTCATGTGAACTTCTGAACCCATCAAAGAAATGCAGGAACGGGATCTTCGCTTTTATGGCTGCCAGGTGGGCAATGCCACCAAGGTCCATGATCTCCTGTATGCTGCCTGTTGCCAGCATGGCAAAACCTGTTTGCCTGGTGGCCATTACGTCGCTGTGGTCGCCGAAGATCGACAACGCATGGGCGGCGACACTCCTGGCACTTACGTGGAACACAGCGGGAAGGAGCTCACCGGACATTTTGTACATATTCGGGATCATCAGGAGAAGGCCCTGTGAAGCTGTGAATGTAGATGTGAGGGCCCCTGACTGCAGGGATCCGTGAACAGCTCCGGCAGCACCTGCTTCCGACTGCATTTCTTCAACTTTTACCGTTTCCCCGAAAATGTTTTTCCGCCCATGTGCAGCCCATTCGTCAATATACTCTGCCATGGTAGAAGAAGGGGTGATGGGATATATACAAGCCACTTCGCTGAACATGTATGCAACATGCGATGCAGCATAGTTTCCATCACAGGTGATAAAATTTTTCTTTCTAGCCATAATATGTTTATTTTTAAGTCTTTACAAGTTCCTATGCAATGCCTGAAAAAGGCAGCACGAAATTAATAAATTAAATGTATATGCTTTTTAAATTCAGCTAAATTTAGGGATCTCAGACATAATTTATATTGATTTTAGATTGCTTTATATGGAAGGGATTGAATATTTTTACATACTTTTATGCTGCTTAAAAACAACCGAAAAAAAGGATTATTAAATCATAAACCATTAATTATATGGACCTGAAAACAAAATACATGGGGGTAGAATTGAAAAACCCTGTAATCGTTGGAGCCAGCAACCTGGTAACTGATCTTGGTGCCCTGAAGAAGATAGAGGAAGAGGGCGCTGCAGCCGTGGTGTACAAAACATTGTTTGAAGAGCAGATCCATCTTGAAAATCTGCAGAATTTTAGTGCTGAGGAAGACTATGCCGACAGGCATGCCGAGATGGCAGGTTCTCCTTATCCTGCGTCAATAGAGGCAGGTCCAGAAATTTATCTTTCCAATTTGAAGGAAGTCGTAGAAACCCTGAATATACCTGTCTTTGGTAGCCTCAACTGTGTTTATGATGAAACATGGGAAGAATATGCCAGAAAGATCGAGAAGACCGGGGTGGCCGGTATTGAGCTGAACTTCTACTCGATTCCGCGTACATTCGACATCGACGGACGTTCTATCATAACAGAACAACTTGATCTTTTCGAGATGGTTAAAAAGGCGGTAAAGATCCCCGTTGCCGTGAAGCTCAGTCCGTACTATACGAATCCGCTGCATTTCATCGCCGAACTGGATAAAAGGGGGGTTGATGCGCTTGTTTTATTCAACAGGTTGTTCCAGCCGGAGATCGATATTGATACGGAAGAACACTATTTCCCTTACAATCTATCCACCCAGAACGATAACAGGATCGCGCTCCGTTTCGCCGGACTGCTATATGGTGAACTCAAGGCAAAGGTTTGTGCCAACACCGGTATCTTTACAGGCGAAGATGTGATCTCCATGATGCTTGCGGGAGCGGATACCGTTCAGATCGTAAGTACGATCTACAAAAATGGTATTGGCCAGATCAGCACCATCATCAAGGAAATGGAGAGCTGGATGAAGAGCAAGAAATACAAAACCATTGATGAATTCAGGGGTAAGCTTTCGCGTAAAACCCTCAAGGATCCATTTACCTACAAGCGTGCACAGTATGTCGATATTTTGATGAAATCAGAGGAGATCTTTAAAAAGTACCCGCTCATTTAAGAACCAGATACCAAGTTCCAAATAACAATGAAGGCTCGCCGCAGGCGAGCCTTTTTTAATCCTCCTTCGCGTTCGCTTCGGCGGACGAGAAGAGTGGTTTAATTCCTCAATGCTCTGCATCGAAAACTTGGATCCAGGGTTCTACCCTGGGGTTTAATACCAGTTATTATCATAAATCAGTAGTTGAAATCAGAAAACAGGACTTATTTTTTTGTTTCGGCAATTGCAAACTTAAAGCCTGCATCCAAAGCGTCCGAATTCAGTTTTACGATATCTTCCCCTTTCCGGCCGAAGATCTTTTTAACCGCATCGTGAAATAACTGAACATCCATCTCGAGGAATGGCAGTGCGGCACCCAATATCACCATGTTTGCCGCTCTTTTGTTCCCGAGGTCTTTGGCGATATCGTCTGCATCGATAATGATATGCTTGGGGAGCGTCCGGATCTCTTTCAGTATTTCATTGTGGTCCGGGTAATTGGGGATGTTCACATAAGGAGTGCTGTTCGTGATCAGCCAGCCATCTTTCCCGAGCATGGAAACGTAGCGAAGGGCTTCCATGGGTTCAACAGCAATGATCATATCAGCCTGTCCTTTAGGGATCAGGTCTGATGCCACCGGTTTATCCGACAGGCGGAGGTTAGAATGCACGTCCCCGCCACGCTGGCTCATTCCATGCACTTCAGCCTGCTTCAGATAGAGGTCAGCCCCCATGGCTGCAGTTCCGATAATGGCAGCAATGGATAGAATGCCCTGTCCGCCAACTCCTGCCAGTACTATGTCCTTTTTCATGTGCTCTATTGGGTTTCTTGTTTAACTTTTGCTTTCTCCGAACGTATCCTTGATGCTACCGTCTGCAAACATTCCCTTCTCGGGATGATCACGGATACGCCCTTGTATTCCAGTTCTTTCTTGATCAAAGCCATGTTCTCATCATGGTATTTCTGGATGGGATTCATCACATGGATGTGTTCCTTTTCAACGCCCAGTCCCATACAGATATCTTCCAGTTTACCATGCGCATTCGAAGACTGTCCGCCTGTCATGGCCGTGGTTTCATTATCAAGGATCATAACCGTAATGGGGCTCTTGTTGATGATCGCATCAAGCAGCCCGGTCATTCCCGAATGGGTGAAGGTTGAGTCGCCGATAACTGCTACGGCAGGTACCAGTCCTGTATCGGCAGCACCTTTTGCCATAGTGATCGATGCTCCCATATCAACGCAGGTGTTAATGGCATCGAAAGGTTCAAGTGCGCCCAGCGTATAACATCCGATATCTGAAAATACCCTTCCCTTGGCATACTTATCCAGAGCTTCATTCAAAGCATTGTATGAATAGATATGCGGGCATCCCTTACACAGAGAAGGGGGTCTTCCTGCTACATTTCCTGAAGGCTCCCTGCCTTCAAAGAAGCTCAGACCGAGAGCTTTCCCGACAAGTACGGGGTTCAGCTCACCATCCCTGGGAATGGAGCCGTCGAGGCGCCCGCGTATAGTTTTCCCATGGTTCATGTAGCCACGCAGGGATTCTTCAAGCAGGGGGTAGCCTTCTTCCAGGACCAGGATCTCATCGCATTCATGGTATATCTTCTCCATCATGGTTCGCGGGAGCGGATACTGTCCTATTTTCAGGACTGGATGTGGCACTTTTTGATCCGGATAATTCTCTACGAGGTAATTATAGGCTATGCCGCATGCGATCACCCCCAGGCTTTTGTCATCTGCATCGATGTACTGGTTGAATTTAGATCCTTCCGATTCCTTAACATAAGCATCCTGCGCTCCCAGCAAAGTCTTGTACCTTCTTCTGGCATTGGCCGGGAGCAGGATGAACTGGTTCAACTGCTTGGGCATTTTTAAATCATTCTGCCGGCGCATTTCCTTCCTGATAATTCCCGACCTGGAATGGGCAAGCCTGGTTGTAATCCTCATCATGACCGGGATCTCAAATTTTTCAGAGAGATCGAATGCATAATGCGTCATGTCGTATGCCTCCTGCTGGTTGGAAGGCTCAAGGATGGGGATCATGGCAAAATTGCCAAGGTAGCGTGAATCCTGCTCATTCTGGGAAGAATGCATGGAAGGATCATCCGCAGAAACAACCAGGAGTCCCCCATTGGCACCGGTGATGGCAGAATTGATAAAAGCATCGGCCGCAACATTCAAGCCGACGTGCTTCATGCATGTCATCCCCCTTTTCCCAATATAGGAAACACCCAGCGCTGCTTCCATTGCTGTCTTTTCATTGGATGTCCAGCTGGCAACGAGTTTTCCTTCCCGGGCTTCTTTTGATTTCAACACATATTCAGTAATCTCCGTTGAAGGTGTGCCGGGATATGAATAGATCCCTGACAGCCCGGCATCAATAGCCGCCTGTGCAATTGCTTCATCCCCAAGTAGTGGTATCTTGTTCATAAAGAAAAGTTATCTAGATTACGCTAAATTTCGAGCGTATACAAATCTAAAGATTTCTCTGATATTAACATTGTGTTAACAAGTTGTGGGTTTAATTTATACTTATTATAAGTAATTTTGAAAGAACCCAATTCTATGAACTTTCTAGCACATGCATATTTGTCAGGAAACAATGATGATATCCTTATCGGGAATTTCATTGCCGATGCAGTGAAGGGAAGCAATGTGGATCGCTTCAGGGAAGGAATCAGGAAGGGTATACGGCTCCACCGTGAGATTGACAGCTTTACCGACCAGCATGCTGTTTTTCTGCGCAGCAAGCAAAAGATACAAAATGAATACGGGAGGTACAGTGGCGTGGTGATCGACATATACTACGATCATTTCCTTGCCAGGAACTGGGAAGAGTATTCTGATCTTGAACTCTCCGAGTTTGCAATTGACATCTACCGGCTCATGCTTGCAAATTACAATATCTTACCTGCCAAATCAAAACGTATATTGCCCTATATGGTCATCCACAACTGGCTGGTCGGATATTCCCGTCTGCAGGACCTCCAATGGGTGTTCAACGGCATGTCGAGGCGAAGTAAGAAATATAACAGTGGCATGGAAGGGGCTGTTGACAGCCTCCGGTTACACTATGAAGCCTTCCATGCAGATTTCAGCGAGTTCTTCCCTGATTTGATCGCCCACGCCAAAGAGTTCAGGGCTACACTTTGACCTACCTGATCACAAATTTTTCTGTGATCTGCACACCACTTTTATCGCAAACGTTAGCAAAGTATATACCGGAAGGAAGTGAGCTGATATCAAAACGCTCTTTCACACTTCCAAACTTTGATTCAGGTAGTCCTCTTTCAATTACCACCTGCCCGATCTGGTTAACAACTGAAATTGTCACCGTGTTGTGCTGCATTTTTCTGAAGGAAACAGTAATATGATCATCTGCAGGATTCGGATACGTACTCAATTCAGTTAGTGTTTCTTTTGGGCTTTCCTGGAAGCCAGCTTCCAGCATGGTGTAATAGCAGGTAGTGTCGCATACCCCTGTACAATCTGATATTTCCATGCTAAAGAGAGGTCCTTTCGAATTCGGGGCAAACCAATGATATTGTGTCCTGTTTGTTACTATCGTCGATACAAAAATATCGTTGACAAAGATCGAATCTATCTCATTATCTATGGTCAGGGTTCTGAGTACATCAGAGTATGTCCCGGTAGGCAGTATAAGGGTGCCGTATGCATCAGCTGCGACACTAGAGGTTGCAGTTAGCCTGATCTCCGTCATCATGGCTGTGGATACACCCGTATAATCATCGGTGAAAGAATCGCCATAGGTAAATGGAAACTGGAGGTATGTCCTGATATTACTGTAAATGAATAATACGGGGATCTGGGCTGTAGTGATCTGTGAGCCAAGATAGTAAAATCCGGTTTCGTCTGTTTTGGCATAGGTATAGATCGTATCATTCATATTCAGGACGATATTGGCATCGGGGAAATCATTACCAGATGGCGCGGATGCGGGCGAAATCACTGTGATTTGCCCGGGATCCCAAACATTTGTTAACGATGAAAAATCCCAGGTGGCATCAGGGCCGGCCGCCCCGGAACTAAGCCCCTCAGGGGAAACGAACTGGATTTCCATGATATCTCCTATTTCAGGAGCATTCTGAGGGTAGTCAAGCGTAGGTTGCGCGAATAGTACTATTGAGCATAGTACAAGACATACTGATAAGTAAAATTTTTTCATAGTGCCTGGTTTTGGTTAACGTAAACCAAATATAGTAAATATTAAGATGGATTACAAGTGTAGAACAAGTTTAGGGTTCAGGGTACAGGGTGCAAGGGGATGGTTGGTGTGTGGTATGTGATATATGGTATGTGGCGTGTGGTTTGAAGATTGCAAAGCCTGAACTTTAAGAAAGACAAGTTTTTTTAAGGGGTTTTGTATATTAAAATTATCGAAAAGTGCGTTATAATTTATTATTGGGTCGAATCAGGATGATCGGGAATATTGCGGCTTGGTTTTTGTAACAATTTAAACGGTAGTGCGTCAAATTATAACAGGGACTGTTGATGACACAATAGCTTCTGCATCCCGACCTGATTAACAAAAAATGCTGCTATGACTGATTATGGAAGCATTAGCCTGGATGAGAAGGCTGCTTACCTGAAAAAAGTGAACATCTTTGCCGATACAGGGCAAGAATTCCTGCTTTCCCTTGCTGCCGTGCTTCAGGGCATGCAGGCAAAACCACAGCAAACTATCGTAAAAAAAGGCGAACCAGGGGATGCTCTTTACATTATTATTTCCGGATCCGTACGTATCCACGACGGTGCTCATGTGCTGAGCCGCCTCGGGGAAAATGATGTCTTCGGGGAGTATGCCCTCATAGACGAAGGCCCGCGTTCAGCTTCCGTAACCACTGAAGAGCACAGTTATTTCCTCCGCCTCAGAAGAACTGATTTTGAAGGCAGACTGAATGACGACCCCGGTTTCTGCACGGGCATCATGAAGGTGCTGATCGGCAGGATGCGCAACATGAATGAGCTGGAAGAAAAACTGGCAAAAAGCTACATCAAGATACAAAAACAAAAAGAGGCTATTGAGGCCCAGAACAAAAATATACAGGACGCCAAGGCCAAGCTCGAGGAACAGAATTTCGAATTGCTGCATCTGAACGAGGAAAAGAACCACCTGATCAGCGTGGTGGTCCATGGTCTGAAAAACCCGCTTACCAGCAGCATGACCATGATCGACATGGTGATGAATGATAAGGAAAATATTTGCGAAGAGCACCGGGAATACGCAGAGATCATACATAGTTCCCTGCATCGCATGAACAAGATGATCAACCAGGTGCTGGATATCAATGTGATAGAATCCAGGGTTTACCAGCTGAATACCGAAAAAATCAACCTGAAGGAGATCATTGAAAAGATCATCCATATTTACCGGCTTACTATCGGGCAGAAAGAGCTGGACTTCAATCTTTCGCTTGAAGAACTGCATGCCGAGCTCAACGAAGTTTACATTCTTCAAATTGTCGATAACCTGGTTTCGAATGCGATCAAATACACACCGGCCGGAAAATCTGTCGATATCAGCCTGAGAGGCGATAACGGCAAGGTGTTGCTCGAAGTGAAGGATACGGGCATTGGCATTCCAAAACAATTGCTTCCGGATCTTTTTGATCAATATGAGCACAAAAAGCACCACCTCCAGCAATTGGAGCCTGATACAGGATTAGGCCTGGCAATCGTAAAAAAATATGTTACAGCCATGAACGGAAGGGTATGGTGTGAAAGTGAAATGGAGAAGGGATCGTCTTTCTTTGTTGAGTTTGACGCGCTTTAGATTTTGGGATTTGGGTTTTGGATGTTGGATTGATCAAGTACTAGGATATAATTGTCACTACCAGTTTTCTTCTTCCTCCGTAGTTTCTAAATTCACATAAATATACTCCCTGCCATGTGCCGAGGTTTAGTCTACCATGAGTAATCGGAATTGTCACAGATGAACCAAGCAGGCTTGCTTTCAGGTGTGCGGGCATATCATCTGAACCTTCCATAGTGTGCCGGTAGGATGGATGGTTCTCCGGTATTAATTCATTTAAAAATACTTCAAAATCATGTCTTACAGTAGGATCAGCATTCTCATTTATGGTAAGGCCTGCAGAGCTGTGCTTAACAAATATATTAAGAATCCCATTTTCAGGCAGTTTGGGTAGTTCCTTCTCAATCAGGTGAGTTATTAAATGAAATCCACGTCGATATTCCGGTAAGCTTATTTCAAACTGGTCTGTCATGCTGCTAATGAAGTGATTTAACTTATCTAAGTTACAATTTAAAATGGGAAATAACCCAACACCCCAACCCCAACATCCAAAATCAGGACGTTTTAACGTCCAGCGCATCCCTCAAACCGTTCCCCACGATCATAAACGCCAGCACCATGAACATGATGGCCAGTCCGGGCAGTATGGCGAGGTAGGCTGAGTCGAGGATGATGAAGGCATAGTTTTCCTTGATCATCGTACCCCACGAGGGCATAGGGGGCTGAACACCGATACCCAGGAAGCTCAGCCCAGCTTCGATCAGGATGGCCGATGCGAAATTGGCTGCCGAGATCACGATCACCGGGCCCATGATATTGGGTAAGATATGCCTGAATATGATCCTGAAATTCTTAAATCCCAGGGCCCGTCCGGCTTCAACAAATTCTTTTTCACGTATGCTCAGGATCTGTCCGCGCACCACCCTGGCCACCTCCACCCACATGGTGAGCCCAACGGCAATGAATACCTGCCAGAAGCCTTTGCCGAGTGCGAAAGTGATGGCGATCACAAGCAGCAGGGTAGGGATAGACCATACCACGTTGATCAGCCAGACGATGAAGTTGTCGAGCCAGCCCCTGAAAAACCCTGATATGGCGCCGAGTGTAATACCAATGAGCAAAGATATTGCTACGGAGATAAATCCAACGGACAGGCTTACCCTTGCACCGATCATCAATCGGCTTAACAGGTCCCTGCCATAACGGTCGGTGCCCAGCAGAAAAGTTTTTTGGCGAATGCTGCGCTGCGGTTCTTTGCCGGCCAGTTTATCAAGAGGGTAAGCAATTTCTTTGGTGCTTTCTGCTTCCACTGGGGTAAATTCCGAAACAAGGATATTTTCTCCCTCTATCCTGTATCCGGCAATTGGAATTTCGCGGTGTTCGGTATATTGTCCGAATAGCATTTTCCCAAATATGTTCCTGCTTTCATGAACAGGCTGCTGTTTCAACCTGAGCATGTCCACCCTGAATCCCGGTTTCTGCCTTGCCAGTTCAAGGTGCTGTGTGTTGGCCATGGGACTGGAATCGGGTGTAATGAGATAACCCAGAATAGCAATGATGGCAACAAGAAGAATAAACAACAAGGCAGCGAATGCCAGCCGGTTTTTTCGGAATTTTTTCCAGGCATGGGCCGATAGGGATTGGCCGGCGATATATTCTTTTTTCTTGAAGAGCATCAGGGCAAATGTAAGGAATTTAGGCGTTAGGCCTTTGGCTTTTGGCGTTTGGTGAGCCCTGATTTAACCGATTAAACTAATTCAACAAAAAAACCCGCTCTCGCGGGTTTTTTTCGGGTGGAAGACCGGATTTGAACCGGCGACCTCTGGAACCACAATCCAGCGCTCTAACCAGCTGAGCTACATCCACCATCAAATTTCGGACTGCAAAGATAAACCTTTTTTCATTTTGGAAACAATTGCTACCCTTTTTTGAAAAATATTCAACAATTCTTCCGGTGATTTGTTTAACACTGTACATACTATTAGTTTTGATTAAACCAATATTTTTTAAATACCCACGATTTATGAAAAAGTACTTTTTGATTATGGCGTTGCTGTGGACTGTTACAGCGGTGGCACAGGAAAAGCCCAACATCCTTGTTATCTGGGGAGACGATATTGGCCAGTCCAATATTTCTGCCTACACCATGGGAATGATGGGTTATCGTACACCCAATATCGACCGTATAGCCGATGAGGGAATGATCTTCACTGACTATTATGGCGAGCAAAGCTGTACTGCAGGCAGGTCATCATTCATAACCGGGCAAAGCGTTTACCGTACAGGGCTTTCAAAGGTTGGCCTCCCCGGAGCTGAACTCGGCTTGAGCGAAGAGGATCCCACCATTGCAGGTGTACTGAAAGCGAATGGTTATGTAACCGGACAATTCGGCAAGAACCACCTTGGTGACAGGGACGAGCACCTTCCAACCAACCATGGTTTCGATGAGTTTTTTGGAAATCTTTATCATCTGAATGCAGAAGAGGAGCCAGAGAACGAAGATTATCCTGCTGATATGATCACTTCTGATGGGCGAACGTTTATTGAACGTTATGGCCCGCGTGGTGTGATACATTCTTATGCAGGCGGAGAAATTGAAGATACAGGTCCCCTGACTAAGAAAAGGATGGAAACCATTGATGATGAGACCATTGAAGCAGCCAAGCGATTTATCTCGGAGGCTGTTGAAGAAGAGAAGCCTTTCTTCGTCTGGTGGAACGGAACACGCATGCACTTCCGTACGCATGTTAAAGACGAATTACGTGGCATATCCGGACAGGATGAGTATAGCGACGGCATGGTTGAGCATGATATGCATGTAGGCGAACTCCTGGACCTGCTTGATGAACTAGGCATTACCGACAACACTATCGTACTTTACAGTACCGACAATGGTCCGCATTACAATACCTGGCCTGATGCCGCAGCTACTCCTTTCAGGGGTGAAAAGAATACCAACTGGGAAGGTGGCTGGCGCGTTCCTGCCATGGTTCGCTGGCCCGGACTTATCGAGCCAGGTTCTGTGTCGAATGATATTATGCATCATATGGACTGGTTGCCAACTTTCGCTGCGGCAGCCGGCGATGATAATATTAAAGAAGACCTGAAAGAAGGATATGAAGCGATTGGGCGCAATTATAAAGTGCACCTGGATGGTTACAATTTTATGCCATATTTTGCCGGTGAAGAAGAACCACAGCGTAGTGAGATCTTCTATTTCTCTGACGATGGCGACCTGACTGCCTTAAGGTATGACGACTGGAAATTGATCTTTATGGAGCAAAAAACAGAAGGTACACTTAAAGTTTGGGCAGAGCCATTTGTTCCCCTTCGGGTACCTCTTATGTTTAATCTGAGGAGAGATCCATATGAGCGTGCTCAGCTTACATCAAATACATATTACGACTGGCTTATTGACCGCGCATACTTGATGGTCCCTGCCCAAACTTTTGTTGGCAGCTTTCTTATGACCTTCCAGGAATTCCCACCGCGTCAAAAAGCAGCCAGCTTCAGCCTGGACCAGGTGATGGAAAAACTGGAGAAGGGCTATGACGGACAATAAAGCATATTTAATTTATTCTGAAAAAGGCCATTAGATTAATGGCCTTTTTTTCAGGTTTTATAAAATAAACCCTTTATGCCGTATATTTGTTATACTCCTTAACCCTTAACCTTTTCTGTTATGAAAACATTATTTAAAATTTTTTCCCTGCTCATGTTGGCAGCAATATTTTCGGCTTGCTCATCCATTAAGGTGACATACGATTATGATAAATCCTTCGACTTTAATGAAGTGAAAACTTTTGAATACTATGGCTGGGCCGCTGAAAGCGATAAGATCCTTAACCAGCTCGAAAAACAACGCATTGAAGCCGCATTTGGCGCGGAACTGCGCAAGCGTGGCATGGAATACGTTGAATCAGACGGCGATGTGATCGTTGTGTTGTTTGTGATGACTCAGGAAAAAACACAGTACAATGCGACCACCACAGGCATGGGATATGGCGGCTACTACGGCTACGGACCCGGTTGGGGATGGGGCCCCGGCTATGGTGTCGGCATGACCACCACCACGGTCAGCGAGTATAACTATACCGTTGGTACGCTGGTTATTGATATGTACGATCCAACAAGCCAACAACTGGTGTTTGAAAGTATCGGAACCGGCACAGTGGATGACAATCCCCAATCGCGCGAGAAAAAGCTTCCGGGCAAGATCGCCCAGATCATGGAACCTTACCCGGTAAAGCCAATTACCGACAAAAAGTAATTCTTCCTAATGCTTCTGATACCTGTTGAGGTGATCTCAAAAAGGAAGGAGCGTTTTATGCAAGAAAATCATTTTTAACCCGTGCAGGTAAGGTATCGTGCCCGGTATTATTCCGGCAAAAACGCCTCTTTACCAACAAAGGTTTTTTCAAACAAACGTGATTTTGAACCATCGAACACGGTTCCCGGGTTTGCAGTGGATGTAACATAGTGCCCCACCAGTGTGTCAGCAGGATAGGCTTGCAGGCTTACCGGTGCAAAAGTGCTTCCTTCAATACGGACCGTAAATGCAGGTGTCATTCCTGAAACATTCACATCATCTAAAAAGCCCGAGCTGTTTAAGCGGGAAAGTGACCTGAGATACTTCAGGGTACTTAATGAATCAACCGGACTTCCATTCATGGTCCATTCATTTGATGAAAGGTCCAGTTCGATCTTATCATTCATACTGCTTATGCTAACTTTATCTATCTCATCGTATCCGTTACAGTTGAACAGGGTTCGATCCCTGAATGATTGTTTGCCTTCCTGGAAATTCATCCTGAGAATGCCGTTTACAGCAAATACCATTTTATCCCCCTCAGTCCGTACAAAAGAAGTTGCTTTCGTTTGCGGCTGCTGAGGGTTTTGAGTGGGCATCTGCTTAAAGTCGAATTTACCGATGTATATTTTTTCAGCACGATCATCTCCATCATACAGTTCAACGATCACGGCCTGGTTTTTATCTACCTTATACTCTTCCCATTTATCTTCTTTTGTGGCCACGACCCTTTCCGTCATCATATTATTCAACATTTCGAGTGCTCTTTCTATGGCCCCTGCTTCACCCTTAAATTTCTTGCCGGATACTTGCAGTTTCCAATCCTCACCTTCCCTGGTAATTTCCAGCGCCTCTTCCCCGGGATTCCTGATAACTATACTGCTGATCTTTTCCGTGTCGAATGTGCTTACGCGTGACCTGAAAGTTCGATCAGCACTTGATGTATATTCTACGGCAATGTATATCCCCACAAATATGACCAGAAGGATTATCCAAAATAAAATGCTGTTTTTTTTAAACATGACCTACCTCCATTCTTTTTTTGCGGATTATTTTTTTACGCTGATACCAGAAGATGCCAAACAAAATCGTGACCACCAGCGGGATTGCAAAGTTCAGCCACCTGACCATGGCTTTTTTACTATCATTCATTTGGTCGATTGGCCTGGAAGTTACTGCCTTGGTACGCAGATCGATCAGGCCTGTTTCATCCGTTAACCAGTCGATGCTGTTCACCAGTAAACTGATATTATCGGATTGGATTTGCTGTGGGCGTTGTCCTTCACCGTTAACGGCAAAAGTCCCGTTTGCGATCAATATAAGCCTGGAATTGGTATTGCCTGCCAGCTTCCCTTCAAAGACAGCTGCGACTACCTGCCCTGGCATGCTGAAATCACTTTCCTGCCACCTCCGGTCGGGGTTAAAATTGATCGGAACCTCTTCTTTCCCCGAACGCTCTGAGGTTGTAGCAAGTGGTGTGAACCGGGTAGTGGTATCACCCGTGAATGTGATCGGGCTTGCAAAGGGCAGAAATACGGTTTCAAGGCCCTTGGTAACCGGGTGGTCTGCAAATTTTGTGATCTTGGGAAGATAAGGGAATGGCTTTTGTGTTGTCATTTGGATACCCTGCATCTGCTGTCTTACAGAGATCATATTGCAATTTGCATCAATAACAAAAGCTTCTTCGAGTTCAATGCCTTTTTGAGCCAGCCAGCTTTCAAGTCCATTACCGACAGCAAAACCACGAGCCTGTTGCAGATCACCCTTAACCCGATCTGTGGCGATGAGCAAATTACCTCCATTTCCCAGGTAATCATCCAGTATACCGAGCTCTTTCGATCTAAGTGTATCCAATGGGGCAATGATCGCCAGGGTATTAAAATCAGGGTTCAAAAAAACACTGTCGTTCAGGGTAACCGGGACTACGTTGTAGAGCACTTCAAGTTGCTCCATAGCCTGGAAGATAGCCTGCGGCGATGGTTCCCCGTGGCCCTGGAGAAGTCCCACCTTAGGTTTGTCGACCACTGAAAGTTTTTTAATGCTTGAAGCGAGATCGTATTCCATGGCAGAGCCGGGCTGAATTATGGGAATTACAGCTTTTTCTCCGCCAGTCTGGACTACTACGCCCAGGTATACTTTTTTTTGGGTTAGCTGGTCTTTTTCCCGGTCCTGTACCATCACGGGGCCAATTCCATTCTGGTGCGCCCTGTTCTCTATCTGCTGATCGCTATTCGGATCGACAAATTCATAAACCAGGTTGCCGCCTGCTATATTTGAGAACTCAACGAGCATATCCCTGAATTCCTGCTTGGTGCCAAGCAGATAAGCAGGCATGTCGCCGGTGAAGTATGCCGTAACAGTAATGGTTTCATCGAGGTTACGAAGGATCTCCTTTGTTGCGCTGCTGAGTGAATATCTTCCGTCTTCCGTCAGGTCAATCCTGAAAAAGAACTTGAGCGAAATGAAGTTCACAACCACTATGATGGCAAAAATGATCAATAAGCGTATGTTAATGTTGTATTTGCTTTTCATGGTCAATGTATTTTCATTGTTACAACCTGTATTTGGCAAGATTCGAAACGGTCAGGCTCAGGCCCAGGAATGTGATGCTCAGGAAATAGATCAGGTCCTTTGAATCGATCACCCCTCTTGACATTGACTCGAAATGTGTGGTCAGGCTGAGGTAGTGGAACATCTCTCCGAAAAATCCTGACATGCTTCCGGCAACAAAACCAAATATGATCTGGAAAAAGATACCCATCACAAGGGCGAGCAGGTATCCCACGATCTGGTTGGTCGAAATGCTGCTGGCGAAAATCCCGATGCTGATGTATGCAGCACTCATAAAGATAAGTCCCAGGTATCCTGTTAGCGTGGCTCCGTGGTCGATTGGCCCGATGAAGCTGATGGTGATGTAATAGGGCAGGGTTAGCAGGAGCGCTACGATGATAAGCAACAGTGTTGCGGTGAACTTGCCCATCACCACCTGCCAATCGTTTACGGGTTTGGTCAGAAGCAGCTCAATGGTGCCACTACGGTTTTCCTCGGCAAATAATCGCATGGTGATACCCGGGATAAAAAAGAACAGCGTCCAGTAGGCAATATTAAAGAATGCCTGCAGACTGGCTTGCTTAATAAAGAAAACGTCCTGGCCGATAAACCAGGTAAAGAGGCCGCTGAACCCCAGGAATATGACCAGCAGTATATAGGCCATCAGCGAGCCGAAAAAAGATGACAGCTCTCGTTTTGCTATGATCCAGATGTTCTTCATATCAATGGTTTTTATCTCGTACTATATTAATTCAATGTTAACTCGCGGAATACATCCTCGAGTTTCGTTTCAAATACGCTCATCTCCATCAGGGTCCATTTTTCCTTTACACACATATTATATACAGACCTGCGTGATGACTGATCAGTTTTGCTTTGTATTTCAAATGAATTCTTTTTTCCTTCAATGAAGTCTACTGCCTCAACATCAGGTAGTTTTTTAAGTGCCTCGAATATGTCGTTCGTGTTGCCATCTTCAATCGTTACCTGCAGCATTTCTTTGCCCTGCGCCTGCTTTCGAAGCTCCTTGGCAGTGCCGTTGGCAACGATCTTTCCCTTATTGATGATCATAATACGGTCGCAGGTCGCCTCCACCTCTGCCAGGATGTGTGAACTAAGGATAACGGTCTTTTCCTTGCCCACCTCTTTTATCAGCTGCCTGATCTCAACGATCTGGTTTGGATCCAATCCTGATGTGGGCTCATCAAGAATGAGTACGTCAGGGTCGTGGATCAGGGCCTGCGCAAGGCCAACACGTTGCTGATAGCCTTTTGATAACTCATTGATATTTTTGTGTTTTTCACCTTCAAGACCGCAAAGATGGACCATTTCGAGTATGCGGTTTCGAATTTCATCTTTTCGTACTCCTTGCATTTCTGCAGCAAAACGCAGGTAATCGATCACCGGCATCTCAGGGTATAGCGGATTGTTTTCCGGAAGATAGCCTATATGCTTCTTTACCTCCTCGGGATGTTCCTCCGTATTATACCTGCCAACCATGATTTTTCCTTTGTTGGGCACCAGGAAGGTTGTAATGGCTTTCATGGTGGTAGTTTTTCCTGCTCCATTCGGCCCCAGGAAGCCCAGTACTTCACCTGTGTGGATCGAAAAGCTGATATCGTCCACTGCCTTTTGTGATCCATAGGTCTTGGTCAGGTTTTCAACTTTGATGTCCATTGGCTTGAATTTTTTTGTGCAAAAAAAATAAATTCAAAAAAAAAATAACAGCATCTCAAACTGTTTTAACAAAATTTAACAGGCAATGGCAATAAGAGTTAAGGATGTTTAAATAAAAAGCCCGGCTGATTGATCAGCCGGGCTTTTGTTAGTCAGATTGTATTTTTTTAGTGAATGATGATCTTTCTTGTGGCAATGCCATTGTCGCTCAGGATCCGGACAAAATAGGTTCCCTTGTCAAGATCTGAAACATCAATGCTTGTGCTTGAGCCAACTGCTGTTTCTTTCAGCATCAGGCTTCCTATGGTATTGTAGATCTCAACATCAGCCTTGTCAGCATTTGAAATGCGGATCACATCCGATGCCGGATTTGGGAATACGTAAACATTTTCTTCCCATGTATTGGATTCACTTATTGATACGGGGATCATTTCGGTGAGCTTCACTTCCTCTGCATTCAGGATCGTCCTGTTATTCACATCACCGGCATCATAATTTGCTACAAATGCAATAACATACATTTTTTCAGCATTCCATTCTGAATCAAGGGTGTAATTATATTCTTCTGAGAAGGTTGTACCGGCCGTGTTGGAAGGTATGATGCCAGCATCACCCCAGGTGCCGGAAATGGCATCGCGCATTACATTGTTATGCACGTAATCAGTTCCTCCGCCTGACTGGGGATAGATAAGGCTGTCTTCAAGGACGTATACTACCAGCCTGAGGTCTTCACCGGAAACGTTTGCCAGCAGCTCTCCGTGAACAGTGATTTCGATGTTGCCGTCGGTATTGTATGTCCCATTGATATTTACACTTACATAAGCCGGTTGCGCAATTCGCTCATTCATCCTTGTGGCCGTTGCTGCCGTGCTTTCCCCGGGCCAGAATACGGGACCGGGATCCGGGGCTCCACCGGTAAGGCCTTCTGAATAGTGGTATCTGTCAATACACAATGCAGGGGCAAAAGTTGAACCACCGTCATTATATAATGCCAGCAATTCGGTGTTCTCAGGAATGGTCATGGGATCGGTATAATACCCTGCATGCTGTGCGATCAGGATCGCATTGGGTTCACCTTCAACATAGTTTTCAAGGAAAGAGTGGATGGGCGGGCAGTTGGGGCACTGTCCGGTCGTGAAATTCTCAAGAATGATCTTCCTTTGAACAAATACGGAGCTGATGGTAATATCTTTTGAAAGCACATTGTCATCCAGGCTGGTTTCCCCTCCGCCATTCACGTTTGAAATGGTGACCTCTATGGTATAGGTTCCGTCTGATGGGAAATTCGCAGGAACATCATGCGTGAAATCATAGGTTGTTCCCAGAGCGATGGCAACGCCCGATACACTGTATACAGGGCTGGCTGTTCCACCATCGATGGTATAGGTAACATCGAAAGAGGTAATATCATCTGTCCCGTTATTGTAAACGGTTCCGGGAATATCAATATCTCCGGGTTCACCGAATTCAGGTGTGTTGATCGACACGAGGGTGGCATCGATCGGGTCGATGGCACCTACCTGAACCAGGTCAAGAGCTACAAAGGCACCGTCGTTGAAGTTATCGGCAACGGTTTCCCTGAAAGCGATATAAACTGTTTCACCGTCATAGGCTGAAAGATCATAGGTGTATTCAGTCCATGGCAGGTCAGCGGTAAAATCAAGGTTAAAAAGTTCTTCGGTAAAACTTCCGGTATTATTGTCGGTTGTCGAGAGCAATACCTCAACATGATCCATGTAAGAACTGGCATTTTGCACCTCAAGCCAGAAGGTCAGGATATCGCCATCTGCAATGGTGAGGGCAGGGGTGATCAGCCACTGGTCGTTACTGCTTGATCCGCCTGTATTCCATGTTGCGTAGGCGACCTTGTCTCCGCCACCTTCAGGAACAGTTACGGTTCCGCCGGTCCAACCGGGGAGGGGTGAGGTTCCGGCCGAAGTTTGCGCCCAGCCTGTTCCACCGTCGGGATTAACTTTTGTCCATCCGGCAGGAGGGAAGTCTGTTTCAAAACTTTCGAAAAGCCCTCCTTTGGGTCCTTTGGTATCAACCCCTTTTTTGATCACCGTTTTATCAACATAGAAGTGAGGGGCATCGAGATCACGCTGACCGATAGCATTCATGCTGGTGAAGAATGCAGCGATCAGGCTTAAAATGAATAATTTTTTCATGCGATTTTTTTTAATTATTTAATTTTATAATAGTTATGGGTCCGGACAGAATCCGGGAAGTTAGTATTTTTCAGCTTTTTGAAGTGTGCCGGAGTTCCGATATCAGTGGCACATGTATTTCTTAACGATCAAAGATACATACATTGATAAAACAACCCAGGTATTTTTGATTATTTTAGATTAGACCGGCCTGAAGATGATAAGTTGCTTATAGAAAGTGTAAAATTATTGCACAAAGGAGCGACCATTCGATGTGCAGGTATGCGAGCGGGTTTATTCCTGCGGTAGCTTGCTCACAAAAGTTGCCATGAACTGTTCCCAGGTCTTTTCTTCGTAAATGCCCTGCCCGAAATAGGTGAGCACCTGTTCCATGTCGGGAGGCTTCCTGAAGCCGGCAACCACGGTAAGCAATTGGGTTTCATTGTTCAGGAAAACAAATGACGGGTATGACATTTTTCCTTTCAACAATGCCTGGGCCATCTGGTGTGACGACCGCCTTCCATCCGGGTTGGGATTCACGAAGGCCTGGCCCATGAACATGATGGTGTCTTTCTGCTCTGCATCCAGTTTCACAGCATAGAAATAGTTGTTCATCAGCTCCACGATAACGGGATCCACGAATGTGGAGGCATCCATCTTTTTGCACCAACCGCACCAGTCGGTGTAAACATCAACAAAGATGTGCCTGGGTTCATCCTCATTAAGGGCGATGGCTTCCTCAAAGCTCATCCAGTTGATTTTATCCTGGCTGTAAAGGGGAACGATTGTGCTTAAAGCAATAAAGACCAATAAGGAGCTGAAGATATTTCTTTTCATGATTTTACAGGCTGCGTTGATTAGTTTATCTAAATAGAACATTGAAGGCGTAAAATTGTTTTCAGTGCAATTAAATTTTTGCATCCCTGTCAATCTCCCGCTGAATATCTTTTTTCTTCAGGGTGTCGCGTTTGTCGTAATAATGCTTGCCCCTGGCCAGGGCGATCTCGAGTTTTGCCAATCCCCTTTCATTGATGAATAGCAGCGTGGGGACAATGGTAAACCCTTTTTCCCTTGTTTTGGTTTCCAGTTTTTTTAATTCCCTCTTCGTCAGCAGCAGCTTTCGCACCCTTTTTGCGAGGTGGTTGAAATGCGTACCCATGGAATACTCGGCAATGTGCATCTCTTTAACAAACAGCTCACCTTCTTCAAACTGGCAATAGGAGTCGGCCAGGCTTACCTTTCCCTGCCGTATGGATTTGATCTCCGTCCCGGTGAGTTCTATGCCTGCCACCAGCTTTTCTACCAGGTAGTACTGGTAACTGGCACGTTTGTTTTTTATTTTGATCTGATTCTTCATTGAAGCTGGCGACAAAGATATGAAAAAGGTGCAAGGTTCATGGGACAGGGTATATGGAGGTCTCAGGTTTTCCCTGCACCTTGTACCTTGCACCCCATTCCTATTAAAACTTAAGTCCTACTCCAACAAAATAATTTATCGGCGCTTGCGGGAAGTATCCATCCATCGCACTTTCCTGTCCATCGTAAACATAGCGGTATACCCAGGCATTGGTCTCGTATTCAACGCTGAATATATTGTTCAGCTGAAAGTGAAGGATTATCTCTTTTATAAGCCGTGTGCGGATGGTGTACATTGCCCTGAAATCATTGATAAAATAGGGATCCAGTTTTCGCTCGTCCGAGGAGGTGTTGTCGATGTATTGCTTGCCAACATAGTTTGATACAAGTGAAAGGTGGAGGTCATCGATCACTTCATAATCAAGCAGGCTGCCCGCTGTGATAGAGGGGGAGAAAGAGATATTAGTGGTTCCGAGTGATTCTTCATACTGCAAAGGCTCATTCTCGGGATCATCCCAGTAATTCCAGTTATCGACGTATGATACAAAATCATTGATCTTATTGGCGCTAAAGGCGGCATTTACATCCCAGGTCAGCCGTTTGGCCAGCCGCATGCCTGCCTGCAGTTCAAGTCCGGCCCTGTAAGAGTCTTTCACGTTTGTCATGATGGGCGCTCCAACATTATTGATCTTTCCCGTTAGCACAAGCTGGTTGCTGTAATCCATATAATAGAGATTCCCGGCAAGGGATACCCTTGAAGACGAATATTTGTAACCGAGTTCGTAGTCGTAGAGCGTTTCGCAGGCAGGCTCTTCCCCGGGCGAGGCATCCCTGTACACCCCCCTGTTGGGTTCCCGGTTGGCGATGCCGAAGGAAAAATAGGCCCTGTGCTTTTCACCGAAGTCATACACAAGCCCCAGCTTGGGATTAAAAAAGTTGAAGTCGTGTTCCTGCGTGATGTCCCGAAGGTCATCATGCTTGCCATCGATCCTGTAATTAATGGTCCTGTATTGCAGGTCTCCGTATATATTGAGTTTTTTCAGCAACTGGTAGTTGGCTTTTGCATAAAAGTTAAGGTCGGTTTTCAGCCCGTTGTTAAAGTACCATTGGTAATCCTTTTCCATGCCGGCAGCATACTCTGCCCAGGTGATCTCCCCGAAATGATCACCATCATACTGGTTCCATCCTCCTCCAATGATGAGATCCAGTTTCTTTTTTTTATAGCTCACCGACCAGGTCAGTCCATAAAAGTGGTTATCGAGCCATTTTTGTTGCACCATGTCGCTGGAAGGGATGGTGTCGTTGCCGATGATGACCTCCGGGAGGCCATAGTCTGAGAACGATTCATCTTCTTTATAAGACTCATAATAGCCCCGCCCCCTGACGTAGAACAGGGCTGCATTCAGTTTCCAGTATTTGCTGAGTTCCCTCGCATAGAAAAACTGGTAGTGGTCCTGCTGGTAATTATCGGTCTGGTTATCGTAGGTATAGGGATTAAACGTCCTGTTGGTTTCCAGGGAATCTTTCGGTACGCCGTACCATGCCTGGTAGGTCTTTTCCTTTCCTGAAAAGATGGTGATACGGTACAGGCTTTTTTCCCCGTAGTATGCCCCGCTAATGAAAAACGACTTCAGGTCGGATGTGGCGCGGTCGATGTACCCGTCTGATCTTATCCATGATGCCCTGCCGTCGGCGGTCCAGTGGCCGTTTATCAGCCCTGTGCCAAACTTTAGCGTATTCTTGAATGTATTGTATGAGCCGTATGAGCTGTTGATCTCTGCGTATGGGTCAGCACTGTATTGTTTTGTCTGTATGTTGATGCTGGCGCCAAAAGCTGCTGCACCATTGGTGGAGGTTCCCACCCCACGCTGGATCTGCAGGTTATTTACCGAGGATGCAAGGTCGGGCATGTTCACCCAGAAAACACCATGGCTCTCGGCATCGTTGAGCGGGATACCGTTAACCATAATGTTTATGCCGGTTACATCGGTACCCCGGATGCGCATATTGGTGTAGCCGATGCCGTTCCCCGCATCGGATGTTACCACGGTAGAAGGCGAAAGCGCCATGATGTAGGGGAGGTCCTGGCCAAGGTTTTCATTCGAGATCTCCTTCTCGGAGATGCTACTGAATGAGGGCGGATCTTGCTTAAAGGTCCGGATCCCCCTGATCACGACCTCATCCTGCATGATCACGGCAGGAACAAGGTAGATATCCTTCCTGATGTTTTCCGATAAACTGATCTCAAGATGGTAGTCGGCATAGCCCACGAAAGAGACTTGCATGAGGTATTTGCCTTTTTTCAGTCTGTTGAATGCATAGGTGCCATCAGCTCCGCTGATAGTGGTAAGGTAAGTGCCCCCGAGTATGATATGTGCGCCCGGAAGGGTTTCTCCCGTGTTCTTGTCGTAGATGGTTCCGCGAATGGAACTTTGTGAAAATACGCTCATCTGCAACATTGCCGCAGAAAAGAGCATGATAAGAAATCCTATCTTCATTTGATTGTCAATTTTCCCTTCGCCGGCACTACCCGGATCAGGTGCAATGGGTATGATCTCAGCCCGTGGTCTTGGGGCACCCCCATTGTAGCGTTACACTGCAAATATACAAAAATTTGGCCGGGACTTCTTCAGTCTTCTCTCACTTTCTACGATCTCATTAAGAAGTGCCTAAAGTGCCTAAATTACTTGAGATTTGGGGTTTGATTTTTTATCTCAGATCGAGGAATTTGGGTTTGAAATTGCGATGTATCACATGCCTGGCCAGGTCGAAGACCTTAACTCTGCTGCTGTCGATAATGCTTGAATCGGAGGTGGCTATCAGGCCATCCCTGGCCTGTTTGAGGACATGATCCGGGGAGTCGGCAGTTTTTGCCTTCCCTTTTATCCCTTTTATTTTCATTAACATGCTGACCCGGGAGGCCAGTTCACCTGATTTGCTGACCGGCTGGTCGAAGTAAATGACACTGTTCTTTACCTTTAAATAGCGGAGGTCATCAAGCAGCAGGTCCAGCACTTTTTCCATCAAAACTTTTCTGAATACTTTTCCGTGCATTTCCGCCGCATCCCTCAGGTAGCCGTCGTTTGATAAAAATACGGTGTTTCCGTTCAGGTAATTCCCGATGGTGATCATAACATTATAGCCGTCGACAAGAAGGCTTTTCCCTTTCACCTCACGGACCCTTGCTCGCTTATCCATCCTGCTGATTAGGCTATCCGGGCTTGTGATACCTCGGTACAGCATGCTGCGTTCCGTGCGGTTCAGGGCATACCGGTCGCCGATCAGCTTGATGATCCCTTTCCGGGGAAAGCCTCGCTCGAGGAGGTAGAGGTAATCCCTTTTGGCACTTTTAAATTTATCACCGATCATTAAACATAAAGGTAGTGATAATACAAAACCAGATTTTAATGTGCTGTTTGTTATGTGCTATTTAGTATGTGCTATTCATATTTCTGCTTCTGTTTATTCCATTTAGATAAAAAACAGATAGCACATAGAAAATAAATAATACAAAATAGAACATTTAACCTTTTAGTATCTTTGATTCATGAGATTCCTGATTCTAAACGGTCCTAACCTCAACCTGCTCGGCAAGCGAAACCCCGAAGTATACGGCGATAAGGACTTTGAGGGTATCCTAAAAGCTATACGGGATGAATTTCCTTCACACAGGATCGATTATTACCAGAGCAATGTTGAAGGCGAGATCATCAATGAGCTGCAGAGGGCGGATGGTAAGTATCATGCCATTATTCTGAATGCCGGTGGATACACCCATACTTCGGTTGCCATAGGCGATACCGTGGAAGCCATTGACTGTCCCGTTATCGAAGTGCATATTTCCAATATTTATGCCCGGGAAGAATTCCGGCATATTTCCTACATCAGCCCACATGCCAAAGGTGTGATTGCCGGTCTGGGCCCGGATGTTTACCTGCTGGCTGTTGAAAGTCTGGTACGCTGATTTGATACTGGATACCTGCCTACTGCCTACTTTCCTCAGGTTCCCTGATCACAAACTTTTCCTGCGGGAGTTCCGTAAACAATCGCTTTCGTTTCAGGAAATAGTCAAAGGCAATATTGCCCCAGTATATTTCGGAAACGTGTTCAGGTTCGCATGACCTGCGTTTCTTCATCGTTTTCCTGAATGTCCGGAGGAAACTGACATGTGCCCGTGTTACTGCAATGAACGACATAAAGCTGCCCTCCACAAGGAATTTTAATCCTGCGATTCCGTCGAGGAACATGCGTGCGATATACACTTTCAGTAGCCTGTCGTTGGGGAGGTTCTTGAACAGCAGGGTCAGGTTATTCCTGAAATTCAGGTAGGTTTTGCGGGGATATTTCTTGGGGAGGGTTCCACCCCCGACATGGTACACTGTTGAATCACCGCAGTACATTACTTTGTAGCCCTTGTTTTTCATTCGCCAGCACAGGTCGATCTCTTCCATATGGGCAAAGAAATCATCGTCCAGGCCGCCAAGTTCATGATATATTTCTGCCCTGACGAACATGCAAGCCCCTGTGGCCCAAAATATCTCGTATACATCATCATATTGTCCGATGTCCTGCTCCAGGTGCTGGAACAATCTTCCGCGGCAGAAAGGATAGCCGTATTTGTCGATATAGCCGCCGGCGGCCCCGGCATATTCAAACTCATTCCGCAGGCCTTCATGCTGGTTCAATATCTTGGGCTGGCACGCTGCAATGGCGGGGTCGGCGTCCATCATGCTGATCACCGGGGCTATCCAGTTCTCAGTTACTTCAATATCGGAATTCAGTAAAACGTAATATTCTGCATCAACCTGGGCCAGTGCCTTGTTGTAGCCGCTGGCAAAGCCTGCATTTTCAGGGTTTTTGATCACCCTGACCTCGGGATGGTTTTCCTGCAACCATTCGAGTGATCCATCGTCCGAATTATTATCGGCAACAATAACTTCTGCGTCCTTGCTGCTTAACTCAAGCACCCCGGACAGGAAGTTGGCCAGGTGTTTGTACCTGATGCCGTTCCAGTTCAATATGACGACTGCCGTTTTGATCAATAGTTAATTTTCAATGTTCCGTTTATGCTTCCACCTCCGGTGCGACCAAAGCCAGTTGTGAGGATATTTCCGTATCGATGCTTCAAGCTTCACGATGTAATCGTCCATGATACCATGCTCTTTAACTTCTTTTGGTTTATCGGTGATCAAGGCCAGGTTTCCAACATAATAACCTCTCTTTTCCCTGTAAAGATCGATATAAATTACCGGCAAGTCAAATGAACGGGCAAGTTTATCCAGCCCGGTATAAAAAGCAGTTTCCTGGTGCATAAATTCGGCCCAGTACGATGTTTTTGGATTCGAGGGGGTCTGGTCTGCTGCCAGGGCATAGATAGTTACACGGCCTTTCATTTTTATCATGGTACGAAGGGTATCCTTCATGTATATGGTGGTATTTTTTATGTAGCGGTTTCTCAATCCGTTCATGAAGGCATCGAAATGTGGGTTACTCAATGGTTTTACAACGGCCATGGCGCCATAATCCGGGTATAGGGGCGCCAGGGTATTACCCATCCACTCCCAGTTTCCACAATGACCGCATGCAAGGAGAACACTTTGCCCGTTATGGAGATACTTTTCCAATATGTCCAGGTTTTCGTAGCGATAGTGCTTAGCCAGTTTTTTCTGACTGATGGTCATCACCTTGATGTCTTCAAGTATGATGTCAGCCAGATGCCTGTAGAACTTTCTGCTTGTTTTTTTTATCCATTTCTCATCCTTTTCAGGAAATGCATTGTGCAGGTTTATACTGGTAACTTTCTTGCGGTAACCAAACACATAATACAACAATAGATAGATAAGATCTGCAAATCCATGCAGCATCCAGAATGGCATTAGTGATATAAGCCAGGCTATAGCGTAAAAAATATAGAATCCTACTCTCATCATGCGAGTATGAACGAAATCTCAGCAACAAAAGTACTTCCAATAATTGAATGTTCCAACAGGATTTGAAGCCTGGATCCCTGTGTTTGGATCCTGGAACCTGGAATTTTGAGTTTTCTAGTGTGGATTCTCCCAGTACCTGTGCACGTTCGATCCGAAGGCATCGATGTACTCATCACGATCGAGGCTGTATGGATCGAATGTACGTTTGTAGATCTCGACCTGCCACCTGTAATTGGCTGTTTCGCCAATAGCATCGGAGTGTACAAGCTGGAAATCATTGGTAACGATGTCGATCGTATAGAAGACGAACTTTTTATTGCGCTGACCATCGCCCAGTGTATAATATTGCCAGATCTCGTAAGGATAGGCCGCCGGTTCGTTGTAGCTTTCAGAAACGATGTTCGGCGGGCCATATTTAAGGAATACCCTTCCACGGTCGGTTTCATAGCCCTGCAGGTTCGGTGTGGAATAAATGTAACCCACTTTCCTGACCTGCTGGTGGTAGTGGTTCCATGCGGCTTCAGGCTGGACCATATCCCTGCCTTTCCAGAAATTAAGGAAATACTGCTGCAGCGTTTCGAGGTCGGCATCTTTCATCTGGTTCCTGATAAATAGCCTGTCCACTTCAGTGCCTATCGGGAGCAGATAGTCGATATATTGCCGGAGTGTGTCGGCGTTATCGATCTTTTCTACAAAACTGCCTTCGGTTTTTACTGCAGCCAGGTCGTCGGTATTGAACTGGATGCTCGGGTTGCTTCGCTGGAAGAACAACTGGTTCCTGGTTACCAGCTCATTGTTCTGGTCCCTGATCTCTGCAACCAGTAAATAATTCCCTGAAGGCAGGTCCTTGATATCAAGTTCCTTAAGGATAGGGAACACAGCAGTGCCAACGCCTACTTTTGAACGGCTGAATCCGGATATAGTGCTATTTGTTTCGAAGGAGTTGATGTAATAATTGTAAACGAATTTGGCACCTTCGCCAAATTGTTTGTCGGTATTGTAAAACTCGGCGTAGAACATGATCTTACTTACCGTTTCCGGGAAGAAATTGAACACGTAGGGATAAAGGTCGAATCCGCTTTTGGTAATTATGCTGGGTGTGGTCGTTTCTTCAAATCCCCTGATCAGTTCTATCCCCGAAATGGATGCTTCATCGGCGGGGAAGTCGATCTTGAAAGGATCCGTGCTGATGTAAGGTTCCGCTTCGGTGTTTATGTCGGAAATTATAAACTCCATATCATATTCACCGTTATTGAGCAGGTATCGCTGCTGGGCCAGAAAATTATCGATAAAGCCCGTTGTATCATCCAGTTCTTTGCTGAGGACCTCGTATTTGTCGTAATTCACAATATTTTCCCCCTGCCGGAAGATGATGGTCACTTCAACACCTCCCTGGAACTTCCCGTTTTCGTTTTGAACATATTCAATGCTCTGCCCATAAACTGAAAGGTAGGTTTCTATGTACGGGCCGTCAACAGGAGAGTTGAACAGCGAATAGGACATTGAGGCCTGGAGGTTTTGTGAATACGAAAAATGAGTGAATACTAAACCCAGAATGGTAAAAAGTACTGCCTTCTTCATGATGTTAGTTTTAGTGGATGCCAATTTATCGAATGCCGGTTCATGCATTCAATACAAAGTTAGCAAATTAGAAGATGTGGTCAAGTGTAAATCAGTTAACGGTAAAAGGAAATAAGTTAATGGTACTTAGGTTTTAGGTGTTTGGTGTTAGGTGTTATGTGAATACTTCCTCAGGCATCTATCATCTTCGAATATATTCCCTCTACAATAAGTTCTACCTTCTTTTTCTACAATCAACTTCATAGGATTCATTAAGTTCATTCAATTCCTTAAATACGTGGCATTTGGAACATGTTTAGAATTTAGAACTTAAAACACCGGGATTCTTCCCGGAGCCTGCACTGAGTGAAGTCGAAGTGGTCATGATCCCTGGAGGGGGGGGCGCCAAATCAAAAACACATCTTATAGGCAAACAACCCCATCGGGGTTGCATATCGGTAGCCCCGGGTGTCAACCCGGGGCGGAATGTGAAACACGAAATTATTTCCCTCCCCTTGAAAAGACCTGAGCGAAGAATAAAAGTCAGCATGGGGAGGGCCAGGGAGGGGAGCGGGAATGATTGTCGATTCTGTGAATAGAATTTTTAATTTGAAATGTGATATCCTGTATTAAAAACGAAATTTCAAATCTTACATACAGAATACAGAATTGCAAATCCATCGGGATTACTCGCGGAGCCTGTACTGAGCGAAGGCGAAGTGGTCATGATCCCATTCCGGGGGGAGCCTGCTTCAACGAATATAATCTCCCTACGGGAGTTACTTATTT
>JAZBOU010000233.1:0-3763 GCA_036351275.1 Bacteroidales bacterium | reverse complement strand
CGCCCGGTAATTCGAATGGCATTTACAATGGATATTACAGCATGGCGGGGGGCCTGATGAATTCCGTGAATACCATCACCGCCGAGGTGATGATGGAAACCGGTCCGGAGGATGTTGTTGCCCTTGCCAGGGGCATGGGGGTCCGTTCAAGGCTCCCTGCAGTGCCATCACTGGCCCTGGGCACGGCGGATGTATCACTGCTGGAGATGGTAACCGCCTACACCGGTTTCGCCAACGGCGGGGTTCCCGTTGAGCCTTTTGGCATTTTGAGAATTGAAGACAGTAAAGGCCATATTCTCTATGAGGCCGGGGAGGCAGAACAGCTCCCACCTGCCTTCAGCGAAGAAACCGGCATATTGATGAGCCAGATGCTGCAGGGAGTGGTCGACAGCGGTACCGCCGCCTCTGCCCGCAGCATTTATGGCGTGCGCAGCCGGCTGGCAGGAAAGACCGGCACCACACAGAACAATGCCGACGGATGGTTTATTGGCTATACACCCGCTTTTGTTGCCGGCGTGTGGGTAGGGGCTGAACTGCCCGCCGTACATTTCCGGACCACCGCACTGGGATCTGGGTCTCATATGGCGCTGCCCATATTCGCCATGACCGCCCATGCCATGGAAAACGATCCGGGGCTGCGAACAAAGTACCTCCTCCCCTTCCCTGCCATTCCCGACACCCTGGCAGCCATGCTTGATTGCCCTGCCTTTTCACGGGAATTGCCCCTGGAATACCTTAGCAGACAGGAAAAGCGTGAATTCCGGCGCGAATTAAGGGAAAAAGAAACACTGGAGAAAGACAGCAGTAAGGAGAAAAAGGGCTTTTTCAGGAAGGTCAGGGATTTTTTCCGCAGGAAAGACAAGTAGGTGTCAGGTGTTGAGGGCTAGGTGTTCGGTGGATGTTGGATGTTAGATGTTGGATGAAGGTCATCTAATAATCACTTTCTCAATCCTTGAGGCTTCTGAACATATCAGTTTAACAAAGTAAACTCCCGGTGGCAGGGCCTCAATATTCAGAATGCTAATATTTCTTCCCCTTTCAGACATTACCACACTACCATTTGCATCGTATACCTGAATTTGATGTATAGGTTCATTTTGTCGTATTCTGAGCATATCAGAGGCAGGGTTTGGATAAATCCAGGGGACATTGTCATATTGTGGATTAGCAGACTCCTCCGGAATTCTGACCAAAGGGTTCATATATTTCATTATTAATCCATCGTCACCAACAAGCCATCCATGCCCGCGATCATGGAAATATGTCGGATATAGCCCATAACGCGTTTCAAGAGATAAATCAATATCCCAACTATCCCCTCCATCGTTTGTGTGAGCCACCATGCAATCGCTTAGTGCAACAATACCTGTTAGTGCAACATCAAATTTGAGATATCTGGGATGAACCCCTGCTACTTCACCGAGTATCTCCCAGGTTTCTCCTCCATCCGATGATTTTATGATACCAGCCTCATGAACTGAAAGAAAAATCGTGTTCTTGTCCGGATAAGAAATATCCCAGATTGGGCTTATATCTCCGGGATGCAATAGCTGCTGCCAGGACTCCCCTCCATTGTTAGTTGAATAAAGATGGGTGTAACCCGACTTCAAAGTCTCTTTAACAGTTAAAAGTCCGTGCAATGAATCACAAAATTCAATAATGTTTATATGGTCTTCAAATGGAAGGGATATATCTTCCCATGTAGCACCGTGATCATCAGATCTGATCAAATGTCCATAGGTACCACCTGCCCATAGATATTTATCTTGATATAAATCTATATCATTGTAAGCAAATTCAATAAAGCCGTTATCAACTTCTTGCCATGTTGCTCCATGATCGTTACTACTTAACATATTCCACCATCCAACAGCCCAGGCTTTACCATTGGGGCTATATACAAGTGCTCTCAGGTAAGTGGTGATTGAAACTGTATCAATAATCCCTGATTCCCAGTTATATCCACCATCATTAGTAAAATATACAACAGCCTCTTCGAAGTTGCTCCCTACTATTATTCCCTTCATCGCATCAATAAAGAATACATCATAACAATGTGCCCTCATACCACTAGAAAATTCCTCCCATGTGTGGCCGCTATCGTTACTATGCATAATCATTCCTCCTGATCCTGATGAATAGCAGTTTTCCGAGTCAAGCCAGAACATATTTGTTAGCGAACTCTGGTTCGTTATCGCTGAATACTCCCAGGTCGTACCACCATCAGAAGAAGAATAAAGGCCATATCCGGTCAATATCTTTATATTCAATTCATCGAGTAGTTCAAATTTCTTAATATTGACAGAATATGGATAAAATGATACTGTATCCCAATCTCCTCCGTCATTTAGGGTGTAATACATTTTATATGTATCACCAATCCAAACACTACCATCTCCTAAAACCTCAATATCCTCTATTGAGTACACATTGTCAGGAATTGGAATATCTGTCCAGGTTTCTCCCCCATCTGTTGTTTTCTTGAGAACACCTGAGCTATATACCGAACCCAGGTTACCGCTGATATAACCGGTATCGGGTGAAATAAACTCTATACTATAATAAAAATTATCACTTAATATAGAATAGGATAAGACTTGCCAGCTATTTCCTCCATCCCTTGTTCTGAGCACTGCATCGTAATTCCCAACAACCCAGCCGCTTGAATCATCCAGGAAGAAAATATTGTTGAAATTTGTACTCACATAAGGTCCTTGTGAGTACCAGCTTTTTCCACAGTCATCAGTCCTAACAATATCTCCACTTCCGACAACAAATCCTTTATTTGTGTTCACAAAAGTGATCGCTTTAAATAGTCCACTGGATAAACTATCGTGTTCAAACCAGTTTTCACCACCATCCGTTGTTCTAAATATAGTTCCATGTTGCCCGCATACAAATCCTGTGTCATGGTTCAGAAAATGTGTACCCCATAAATACTCTGTTGTTGGCAAGGGATTAATCAAGGTCCATTCCTGGGAAAAGGATAGGTTGGTATATATACCAAATAGGAATATACTAATTGATATAGCAAATAAGTTTCTCATAGGTTTTAAAATATTCAATTCTCATGCTAAAGGTAATGAAAATACATTGGGAAGTGAGATTTGAGACTCGAGTCTTGATACTGCCTACTTCGTTCGACGAAGCCTTGGCGAAGGTGGACTGTCAACTGGCAACTGGCATAGTACTTGTGCAACACTCAGTAAATTCGTATCTTTGCAGAAAGTTTTAAGTTTTGGGTTTTAGTTTTAAATTCACCAACCTCAAACTTCTGACTTCAAATATCAGATATCAGATTTCTGATATCCAACAGGGGCTGCCTTGGTTTTGACAGCAAGACGAGTGGACCTGTAAGCATGCCGGGCAATGTAGATTCACCCGTAAAAAGGTTCTGCACAACTATTAATTGGCGAAAATAGATTCGCACTCGCAGCCTAATCGAAGTTTAGTAGATAAGGCCTAATCCCGGGCAAGGTCCGGGACGAGCCGTTCCGCAGATGGAGAAGCCTGATTCCGGTCTGATCACGGGACGCAAGAAAATTTCGGGCTGGTTCGCAGGAGGTCCCGGCTTGCGGACGAGATAAAGGGAATAAGCTCAGGTTTAGGGTGCCCTTTCCCTTGCCAGTGCCGACAATCAATGAAGGGATAAGCATGTAGAAAGCACGTCTGTTCCTTGTTTGGACGAGGGTTCGACTCCCTCCAGCTCCACGGGTGAATCAAAATTTCGGTAGTGAATTAAAAAGCGAGCAAATCAAAAGCT
>JAZBOU010000232.1:0-4568 GCA_036351275.1 Bacteroidales bacterium | reverse complement strand
CCGCTTCGCGGCAATGCTTGCATTAAAGCATAATAAGTTTCAATTCCAGAGATACGAGGCAGTTACAATTAACCCATATTCCAAATTAACCAAAATGTCAAATCTTTATACAGAAAAAAATTCTTCCACCAGAAAGTTAAACTGATCCCTTTTCACCCTATCGCAAAACTATTTTTCTGTTAAAATGTTCGCTGTTACTTATAGCTTTCACAAAATATATACCGCGCCTCATATCAGGCATCTCAATACTTAATGATTTTCCTGTAGTTTCTCGGCTATAAATCAGCTGCCCGGCGGTGTTAAAAATCATTACCCGCACTTCGCTATCGAAACCTTCGAGTGAAACAGTGAAAACACCACTATTGGGGTTGGGATATACCTTAATGGACTTTTCATCAAACAAATTATTTTCCTCCTGCATACTGTTTTCTTCAATGCTCTTCTCAACAGCAATTGGAGGTGCGGCCATTACGGGTGCCGGTAGTGCATCGCAGAAACTTGCATCGGTGGTTATCCACGCGTTTACCGTGCTGCCATTTTGAGCATGAAAACCGGGCAAAAAGCGGATTGACTGGCCGGCAATGAAATTGGCCGAGGCACCGCTTTGAATAAGGACCGGGCCGGTTCCGGCTACGGTAATCTGATTTAGTGCATTAACACACTCGTTACTGCCCGAAGCCCATGTTTCATTTGAAACCCAAACATTATTATCAATTACGGACTGAGGGCTGGTATAGACATACACGCAAGGATCCCAGCCATATCCGTCTAAAAGCGACCAGGAAGTTTCAGAAGTTCCTTTTACCCAAAAGATTCCTGTTGAAATAGATGGAGTACAGAATCCATCAACTACCTCTTCAACAGGTATAGGATATCCATAATCAGTAGTTTGATAACTGGTTTTTATATAATAATCATCACCAATACTCAATTCGATGGGTGCCGGTAACTCAAAGCTATGATAACCTGTGTATGTACATGTTTGAGCAGGAATTGACCCCAGCAGTCCGGTCAAAGAATTACTACCATTAAAACTATCATATATTTCAATACTAATTATTGTACCTGCTTGTACGGCTGCAGTTGCAATTCTGTCAATCTGAATATCTCCATTTGCTGTAAATTTCACTAAAGCATCTACAGTGTTTGTGCCGTAACCGACTTGAGTAATCCATCCTGCTTCTGAATATGTTGAAACTTCAGCATCTGCTATAAAATCTTTATATTCAGGAAATACTGCTAATGAAGTGTTTACTCTCGAGTCCTGATAAGCAATATAGAAATATCCATCATCACCCCATCCGGGCCCCCAACTGTTTTTAATAATCCATGCTCCTGTACCACCTGCAGTAGTTTTCGAATCGTCCCAACCAACTAAAGTTACAGCATGATTTGTATTCTCAACACCTGAATAATAATATGTATAATCGGAAGAATTATACGCAGAAGACACCCAATGCATGTTTGTTGCTAAGGCTCCATACTGTATAATCAAACTCTTTATCAATTCCGGATCATTGGTAGGCAAAAACCACGCAGCAGTAACAAAAGATTGCGGAATCAAACCAATTGGGCAATCAACACTTGTGTGTGTATCACTATATGGATCGTCAGCTTCGGAAAACGGACCAGATCCCCTCATTAGGTAAGCAGAAGACAAATATGCATTTCCTCCATCACAGGGTGCCCATTCAAATGGAGTATGACAAGTATTCAGGTTATCCTCAGATAAATCAAATGTTCCCTTTCCTGACAAAAGCCAAAACGACTCAACTGATGCCATAGTAGCAAATGTCCAGCACGATCCACACCCTCCCTGATCCTTTACTGACGTAACACCCCCAATACTACGTAAATCATAAGCTACGGGTGCAAAGTCTGCTTTTAAACTAACCCTCTCACTGGCAGGAAGCTCAGTGTTAATAACGAAAGGATGAGGCCTATATCCTAACGTATGTTCTGAAGTCTGTGTTTGATCTCTATTATCAACCCATTTTAGATAGTCCGGGTTCATTTCATTAATAGATTCTTTAATTTGTGCATTATTCATTTTTAAAAACATAATGCAAATCAACATTAGAGATAGTCTTAAATTGATAATCATCATTTCTATTGTTTCATAAATAAAAAATTCTTCTATATATATAATTGGATAATATTATGTAAATATATAAAAATATCAAATTAAAATATAATCCTGTCGTATATTTTATAAATGTTCAACTTTATAATGCTATTGTATCACAATTTTCTGATCAAAATGCTTCGCGTTATTAATTGCTTTTACAAAATATACGCCACGCTGAATATTGGGTAGCTCAATTGTATGTTGTTGCCCATTTATGTTTGCATCGTAAACGTTATGCCCCATGATATTAAAAATCATTACCCGTGTTTGGCTATCGAAACCTTCGAGCGCTACGGTGAAAACACCGCTGTTGGGGTTGGGAAATACCTTAACGGACTTTTCGTCAAACAAATTATTTTCCTCTTGCATACTGTTTTCTTCAATACTCTTCTCAACAGCAATTGGAGGTGCGGCCATTACGGGTGCCGTTAGTGCATCGCAGAAACTTGCATCGGTGGTTATCCACGCGTTTACCGTGCTGCCATTTTGAGCATGAAAACCGGGCAAAAAGCGGATTGACTGGCCGGCAATAAAATTGGCCGAGGCACCGCTTTGAATAAAGACCGGGCCGGTTCCGGCTACGGTAATGGTTTCGCTTGCGTTGAAGCAGTCGGTTTCACCGTCGGTAAGAGTTCTGTTTGCTAATTCAAAATTAACAGGAATTGCAGGCTCTGCTGTTATGCTGAAATCGTCAACCGCCCAATACCAAGCATAACTACCAATGTAATTCCATTTGAAACGAACTTGTGATTGACCTTCAAGCTGTGAAGTCATATCCTCAGTAAAAAACGCCTGGTTTGTTGTTGAGCTTAGCCAGGTTTCCTGCACTATCCAGTTTCTACCCCCATCTAAAGAATAAGAAAAAGCAGCTGAACTACCTGTATAGTGATAATAATAGTGTTCAAACTCAACTAATATTTCGGTAAAATTAGTAAAATCAAAAACAGGGGATATTAAATCGCTGTTTTGCGAATTACCGGAGCCGTAGTAATCACTATCGAGCATGGCAAAGCCATTGGCATTTGAGCTTGTATTGATTGTCCTATTGCCCGGATTATCGAAATGCCACACCTGTCCATTTCCCTGATGGTCGGCTATATCCCAGCATTGGGGCAGTTGGCCTTCGCTAAAGTCTTGCGTATAAGGATAGCTGCTATATGCCATGCACGGTGTTTTTGCATTGGCAACTACCCCCATTGAATAATTGTTTCCTGGCAAAACAGACCATGCCATGTAATAATATGTAGTGTAAGGATCTAATCCTGTATGATTAAAAATCCCATTTACTCCATTATACAGCACTGTCCCCCCTCCCGGTATTGAATTTCCTGAAGAATAAGCATTTCCATCAACAGGATTGCCAAAAACCCCATCGGTACTGAATGCAAGCAAAACCGCATCAGAAACCGGATTTTGATCCCAGACCAATTCAATTTCATCTGAAGATATGGCATTAGCATCAAAGTTAGATGGGGCATTACCCCCCAGAAAATCGAAATATATAACACCACTTGTTTCTGCTATGTTTGATACAGGCTTATAAGTTGGCTGCCCTGCCCAGCTGTATGCACGGGGTGTAGTATCATCAGTAAACGCAGTTTTATCCCCGGTTCCCGGGAAAGGGCACGACGATGAATTTATTGTTCCATAATCGGGTGGATTTGCGCTTGCATTTGCAGCAACCGGATACATGTATTGTGGATGTGTTGCATTAATTTCATTGCCTGCTGTAGCAATTCCGTTCTCATCTACGTGGTAAATAATCATTCCATGTCCAGGCAAATATGCATCAAAACCCGTTTGCTGACGATTTTCAAGCAACCAAAATTCATTGGTAGTTTGTGACGAAATAATATAACTTTCCGGAAAATCAACTGCATTTTTCAAACTAAAAGTCGATGATATTGTTAATTCCTGTGGAGTAGTCCAGTTGTAATACTTCCATTTGGTATAACCGTTATGATGAGCCGGAGTAGCACCTCCGTTGTTCCATGAACCACCGGCCATCATATCCCACCATCCTGTTCCTGTATAAGAACCTCCTGTACCGTAATTGGTGTCATAATAATCAGGAGCACCCAAAACATGCCCAAACTCATGGCATATCACACCAATCCGGGAAAGACCCGTACCTGAGTTGCCACGTAATTCAGCAGAACATGAATATGTACTAATCCACACTCCATCCAATTGGACAGAGGGGGATAGTCCCCATTTATGGGCCCAAATTGCATCTGCTGAAGCACCTGCTTCTTCACCATAGCCCGCGTAAATAACATAAACCCCATCAACAACTCCATCGTTATCGTTATCAAATTCCGAGAAATCAACATTAGGGTTGGCCAAATTAACAGCTTCGTTTACTAATGCCCTGGGGTTAACATCGAAACCACCTGAACCAGTATTTGCACCATAGTAAGCCATATTATTGGCCGCTGTG
>JAZBOU010000231.1:0-11645 GCA_036351275.1 Bacteroidales bacterium | reverse complement strand
TTGGTGTGCCGCGCCCTTATTCTATTTTAATGACTTTGATTTGTCACCGCGAGCGAAGTCGAGCGGCTCTTTCAATTACGCAGTTTTCTATATTTAGAATTTAACCGGACACTAGTGTATCAGAAATCAGAAACCAGCAGCCAGAAACCAGAAACCAGAAACCAGAAGCTTGACACCCGATGCCTGATGCCTGTTTTGTAACATTTTCCTGACTTTCCAGTAAAAGCCCTTAACCAAAGACACTATAATTTCTACAAAACCAAATTGGGTTAACGCGCCCCCGGTTTAACGGGGGCTTTTTTTAAATAAGACAGAAGAATGAAGAAGTGGATATTTGATTGCGAAGGAAATGGCAGATTGCTATATACTTCTTCTCTCTTCTCTCTCAATCTAATATCTAATATCTAATATCTATTATGCCTGCTGACAAACTTCCTTCGCAAATCAACTGCACATTAGTTAGAAGTAAGTTTGTCTCTTTTATATGACCACCGCATCAACCCCATTGCGATCAACAATACCACCATGGTCAGGATAAAAGTGCCTGCAAATCCCATCAACTCATAGAAATACACCCCGAAAATGGGTGCAAACAGTGATCGGACACCGGTAAGGGAAAGATGCACCGACTGGTAATCGTCGGCTTCCTCGGGCTTGCAAAAATAGGCGGATCCAATAAACCAGAGTAAGGCCATGGTAGCTGCAAATATCCCGTAGAAAAAGAACGACAGGATCAACATGTAATAGATCTTCAGGTCCCAGACCTGCACATAGGCCGGGAAATAATCTGTCATCAGCAGAAAGAAGATATACATGAACAGGGCAGCAAAGGTCAGGGATGCGAATCGCCTGGGATCAATATTGCCAAGCAGTTTTCCAAAAAAAGGCAGCAATACGATTGCCAGGATATTGTAAGCATTCTTGTAAAATGCGACGCTTGAATAGTTCAGGTTCAGTGCATCCTGGAAGAAAATATTGATGATGGTAACCGAGATCATGAAGGAAAAACCATAGAACATAAAACCAATCTCGAAATGCAGGTATGGCCTGTTGGTCTTTAATATCTGAACCATATTATGCAGGGATTCCCGTATCGAATCCCTGAGCTTCAGAGCAGCAGGATGCTGAACCACCCTGGAATAGTCGATGCCGGATAGCACAAACAATGATGCAACACCGAGCAGGCCTACAAAAGGAAATACATAACGGAAAGCAAAGTTATCTGCATCGAGCAAAAGCCCATACGCAAAAGTGGCAAGCAGGATGATGATCTTATTCAGGGATGTGGCATAACTGTATAGCTTGCCGAAATTATCATGCCGGTAATTTGTTTTAAGCAGCACGTTGATAGCAGGATAAATTATTATATTCCCGAAGAAATAAACCAGAAAGACACCCAGGAAAAGGTAATGCCAGGTAGAATTCCCCGAAAGGGCGCCTGCATTGGGCGGGATCAGGAACAGAAGCAACAAAGGGAGACGGGTTGCCAGTCCTGTGATCCGAAGCAGCTTCCTTTTGTTCGCGATACGCTTGCGGAGCTGGTTGAAAATAAACAGGAATACAAATACCACCATGCTGAACTGAAAAAGGAATGCAAGCTGGTAATTGGACCCTTTCAGACTGTAAATAAAAACATATTCGTTCAGGGCCAGTACACCCAGTATGATCCCTTCCATTGCCGAATAGATCATGTGCAGGCGGAAAGCTTTTTTCTCTTCCCGGTTTAGTGACCGTATCAGTTTTAAGTTTAGCATGATCGAATGCGCAAAGGTATGTGAATATGTTCGATTTTAGTATCCGGCGAACATTTGTTTAAGATTATTGTTTATCCCTTAAACTAGAAACATGAAAGCACAAATTATTATGTCTATTATAATGTTATCAGCCATTAGCGGCTTGCAGGCCCAGGATACGAACTTTTACAGCTTCACGGTAAAGAACATCGACGGGGAAGAGCTGAGCCTGGAAGAGTTCAAAGGAAAGAAAGTACTGGTTGTGAACGTTGCATCGAAATGCGGCTTTACACCACAATACGAAGACCTTCAGAAACTTTACGAAGAATACGGTGGTGACGATTTTACGATCATTGGCTTCCCTGCCAATAATTTCCTGAAGCAGGAACCCGGCACGAACGAGGAGATCAAGGAATTTTGCACCTTGAATTACGGGGTCACATTTCCGATGATGGCTAAGATCTCAGTGAAAGGAAAGGACATCCATCCCCTTTACGACTGGTTGACAAAGAAGGAAAACAACGGGCTTATGGATGCGAAGGTGAGCTGGAATTTTCAGAAATTTATGATTAACGAAGACGGCAGCCTTGCCGGGGTAGCTTCACCAAAAACCAAACCCTTCGACGATAAAATTGTTTCCTGGATCACCGAATAGAACCGCTGATCCGAGCACGCCGGTAATTTAGACCATTTCTATTTTGCCATGCCTTGATTTTGCCCTACATTTATCCAAAATGACAGGATAAATGGATATACAATCTTTTTTCAAAGTTACGTATGGCCTTTATATCGTTTCTTCAAGCGATGGCGAAAAACTGAACGGTCATATTTCAAACACTGTTTTTCAGGTTTCGGCCGAGCCGGCGCGTTTTGCGATAGCAACGCATAAAGATAACCTGACAACAGAATACATACGCAAAAGCCAGGCCTTTTCCATTTCCGTGCTGCAGCAGGATTGTGACCTGGAGTTTTTAGGGCCCTGGGGCTTTCAATCCGGTAAAGAAACCGACAAGTTCTCAAAAGTTAAGTACAAGACCGGCGTATCGGGTGCCCCCATCGTGCTCGACAAAAGCATAGCCTATATCGATTGTGAATTACAAAAGGAGATCGATACCGGCTCCCATATCCTGTTCATTGGAGTGGCAGTGGATGCAGAAGTGATAGACCCCACCCGGCCTCCCCTGACCTATGCATACTACCGTGATGTGATCAAAGGCCTCTCGCCTGAAAATGCACCGACCTATACGGATAAATCAAAGCTGGCTGAAATGGAAATCAAGGAGGAAGGTGAACTTAAAAAATACAAGTGCCTGGTTTGCGGGTATATTTACGATCCTGCCGAAGGCGACCCAACTAAGAACATTCCTCCCGGGACTTCATTCGAGGACCTGCCGGATGACTGGCGCTGCCCGATCTGCGGTGTCGGCAAAGAAGAATTTACTTCAACAGACTAAAAACTAATTATTTATGAAAAGTATTAAAGGAACGCAAACTGAAAAAAACCTGTTAAAAGCTTTCGCCGGAGAATCACAGGCGAGGAATCGTTATACCTTTTTCGCTAAACAGGCCAAAAAAGAAGGATACGAGCAGGTATCAGCCCTCTTTGCGGAAACCGCCATGAATGAAGAAGAGCATGCCAAGATCTTCTTCAAATTCCTGGAAGGAGGAAATGTAGAGATCACTGCTGCTTATCCAGCAGGGGTGATAGGGGAAACAGAAGATAACCTGAAAGCTGCTGCCATGGGTGAAAATGAAGAGTGGACCAAACTTTACCCGGAATTTGCCGAAGTTGCAGCGAAAGAAGGCTTCAAAAACATCGCAGCAACCTTTAAGCTAATTGCCAAGATCGAAGCGGATCATGAAGCACGATTTCTGAAACTTCTTAAAAACCTTGAGGAAGGAAAAGCTTTCCTGAAAGATGAAAAGATCACCTGGATCTGCCGGAAATGCGGCCATGTGCATTTCGGAACGAAACCACCTGAAAAATGCCCTGTCTGTGCACATCCGAAGGGGTATTATGAGCAGAAAGCTGAAAATTTCTAATCACTTAGATACTGGATCAACATTGATTTATCAAGTATCCAGTATCCAGAATCTAGGATCTTTTCCTATTTTCGCCTGAAATAAAAACAGGTGAACAGGTCTATCCTCCGGTTAGCGATCCCGAACATCATCAGCAACATCACTGTCCCATTAGTGGGGATAGCTGATCTGGCTATTCTCGGGCACCTGGAAGGTTCGCCTGAAGCTTACATCGGTGCGATCGCCCTGGGCGGGATGATCTTTAATTTCATCTATGCCATATTCAGTTTCCTGCGAATGGGGACAACGGGTTTTACCGCCCAGGCATATGGAGCAAATGATAAGCGTGAAAGCGGACTTATACTTGCCCGATCAATGGGGGTTGCATTTGCAGGTGCCCTGCTTATGTTATTGATCCAGGTTCCGATCGACTGGTTCACTTTCCTGGTGATCGACAGCAGCCGGAATGTTGAAGCCCTGGCATCCGAATACTTTTATATCCGGATATGGGCAGCCCCTGCCACGCTGGGGCTGCTTGCGCTGAATGGATGGTTCCTGGGTATGCAGAATGCCAGGATCCCCATGTTCCTGGCAATCCTCATCAATGTACTGAATGTATCTGCCAATTACATATTGGTATACGGCTACGGGCTGAAATCCGACGGCGTAGCATGGGGAACACTCCTTGCCCAGTATACCGGATTCCTTGCTGCGGTCTTCCTTTTGCTGAGGTACTACAGAAGCAACCTTCAGCAGGTCACCTTAAAAGCGATGCTCCGGCTGGCAGCATTACGAAGATTTTTTATGGTAAACAGGGATATCATGATCCGTACCGTTTTACTCATCCTTGCATTCTCACTATTTACCACGAGTTCTGCTGGAGAGGGCGACGATATCCTGGCCGTGAACACCCTGCTCCTGCAATTCCTCTTCCTGTTCTCTTATTTCCTGGATGGCTTTGCATACGCAGCAGAATCGCTTGCAGGAAAATTCTACGGGGCCAGGGATCTGAATTCACTCAGGACATTCACAAGATATATTTTCACCTGGGGAGTGATCATCAGCCTGCCATTCAGCTTCGCCTATTTCATTTCGGGTGAATACATATTATATATATTGACCAATAACCGGGACATCATTGCGAATTGCATACCCTACCTGCCATCCTTGGCCCTGATCCCCATCGTGTCATTCGGTGCATTTATCTGGGATGGCATCTTTACAGGATGTACCGCAACAGCTGCCATGCGCAATACCATGATCATATCTACACTGGTTGTATTCCTGCCATTGAATTACCTCCTCCCCTTACTCCTGGGAAACCACGGTCTCTGGATAGCCCTGCTTGCCTTTATGCTGGCACGTAGCGTGATCATGAGCTTATACGCAACAAAGGCGATTTACTCTACTATTATTAGTCAGTAGGCAGTTTTCAACTAATTGTGCTGTGTTATATTTGATATGTTCTATTTGCTATGTAAGCTAAATGGTAAATAATACATCGCACATAAAAAATACCACATTGATCCAGTATCTAGGATTTAGTATCAATTAACAAGAAACGAGCAACGAGTAACGAGTAACGAGTAACCAGCATCCATCATCCCTTTCTAAAAATAATTTATACCGATTATAAACTATATCCTTATCATCTGATTTAGTGATGCTTAGTAAATCATATAGTATCTTGCATTAAAAACTATTATAATTATTTTGGTACTTTGTATTGCATAGTACTAAAAAATGTATTATGTTTGCATCATGAACTTAGAAAAAACAAAAGCACAAATGCGGAAAGGAGTACTGGAATTGTGCATACTTTCCATCATAGCAGAAAAGGATGCCTATGCCTCCGACATCCTTGAAAAGCTCAAAGAAGCCAGGCTGATCGTTGTGGAGGGAACCCTGTATCCCCTGCTGACACGCCTTAAGAATGAAGGCTTGCTGAATTACAGGTGGGAAGAGTCGAAATCGGGGCCACCGCGAAAATATTACACCATGACTGAGATCGGGAACAAGGTTCTGGAGGATCTGAACATGAGCTGGCAGGACTTGGTCAAGGCCGTGAACAAGATCACCATTAAGAAAGCTAGTTAAGAAACAGGAAATCCATACATAAAGATGAAAAAAACACTCACAATCAACATTAGCGGTATCATATTTCATATTGATGAGGATGCTTTCGATAAGCTGAATGCATATCTTGATACCCTAAAACGTCATTTTTACAATACACAGGGAAAAGACGAGATCATTTCCGATATTGAGGGTAGAATAGCAGAATTGCTGCAGGAAAGGATCTCTGATTCTAAACAGGTAATATCGATCGACGATGTAAACGAGGTTATCGCCTTGATGGGAGAGCCCTCTGAATTCGAAGCTGAAGGCGAGGAAGCCGGCGAGGAAAAAAAGGAAACCATTGAACATGAAGATTTTCGCGGGCCAAAACGACTCTACCGCGACCCGGACAGAAAGGTCGTTGGCGGAGTTGCAGCAGGACTCGCCGCCTATCTAAATGTGGATGTACTCTGGGTGAGGCTCGCATTTGTAATATTCACCCTGATATGGCTTACAGGAGCACTGGTTTACGTGATCCTCTGGATCGCCATGCCAGAGGCGCGTACCACTGCCGAGAAACTCCAGATGCGCGGCGAAAAAGTGAACATCTCCAACATCGAGAAATCGATCAAGGAAGAGGTAGGCCATTTGAAAGACAAGCTCAACGACCTGACATCACAAACTAAAAAAAAAGTAGCAAAGGCAGGAAAGGAAAGTGAAAATGTTTTTGAGCAGATCGTTGGCATACTTATTACGATACTCAAGGTATTCCTGAGAGTAATTGTGGTCATTATTGGTATCGCACTGCTGCTGACCGGGATAGGGCTCACCCTTGGGTTCCTGTTTGCAGTGTTTGGCTGGGGGGGGCCACTGATCCTTGAGAATGATGAAGCCATCCTGCTCCCGATAACCGATTTCTTTACTCTTCTGCCCATTTCCGCGGGAGGACTCGCCATCCTCAAAATAGGACTGATCCTATTTGTCGGGATTCCACTTATCATGCTAATTTATAATGCCTTCAGAATGATCTTCGGGATAGAAAGGGTCAGATATGTTGGTATCACCGCACTGAATGTTTGGATTGTTGGGCTGATCATTACCCTGTTCTTCGCTTTCAGGGTAGCCCGTGAATACAGGCATCCGAATACATACAAGCAGGAAATGAGCATCGTCCAGCCTGCTGGTGATACTCTGTTCCTTACGGTTAACAGTGAATACATGGATGAACTTCTGTATAACTCCTACGATTATATTTATGCAGATAAACTTCACCTGGTGGTGACCGAAGACGGCACATTTTATGAGGAAGTGGAATTGGACCTTTACACAAGCAATTCTGATGAATACGTTTTAACCCGCTTTACGAACGCCAGGGGCCGCACACCCGGGAAAGCACGTGAAAATGCCGAAAATACTGAATGGCATTTCAAACAGGAGGGTAACCAGCTTGTACTGGACCCGTATTATTTACTGGGGAAACGTGGTAAATGGCGTGCACAACATATCGAACTGAAACTTGGCATCCCCGTCGGTAAGTATATCCACTTTGATGAAAGCATGAGGGAGATACTGCACTGGGGAAGGTACAATCCCCGGAAGCTGGCAGGACAGACATGGTTTATGACCGAAAATGGTCTCGAACAGGCAGACGGAAGTGAGGCAATGATCCCTACTACATATTTTCATCAGGAGCCTGAATCCACCAGCAGCGTCAAGCCTATATTGATAAGGATGGTAAACCAGGTCTGGTAGCCGAAACTGGCGTTTAGAGCTTAGGGTTGCCAACCTTAATAAGGTTGGCAACCCTTTTCTTTTTTCCAACCTTTTTAGCTTATATTTGTTAATTGGTATACCAATAATATCATTATGCCGGCAGAGAAAAGCAAGAAGCAAGGTAAAACTTTTTCAAAAGAAGAAATACTCAACGATTACCGTATCGCCCAGGAAAGCAGGCAGGCCAGCCTGCTAGGACGGCGGGAGGTGCTTTCGGGAAAAGCCAAATTCGGGATCTTCGGTGATGGGAAAGAAGTTCCCCAGTTGGCTATGGCTAAGGTATTCAGGGAAGGAGACTGGCGTTCGGGCTATTACCGCGACCAGACCTTTATGCTGGCCGCAGGCATGATGGAACTGGAAGAGTTTTTTTCCCAGCTGTATGGTGATACCGATGAGAGGGCCAACCCCGGGACGGGCGGGCGTATGATGAACAACCATTTCGCCACCCGTTGCCTGGATGATGAAGGCAACTGGCTCGACCTGACCAAACGAAAGAATTCTTCTGCCGACATCTCCCCTACTGCCGGACAGATGCCCAGGGCACTGGGACTGGCCATGGCCTCGAAACATTTCAGGGAAAACAAAGAACTCTCCGCATTCAATAATTTTTCCAACAATGGGGATGAAGTCACTTTTGCCACCATTGGTGATGCCAGCACATCGGAGGGCGTATTCTGGGAAACCATCAATGCTGCCGGTGTGATGCAGGTACCCCTCGCCGTATCGATATGGGACGACGGCTGGGGCATTTCAGTGCCGAAAAAATACCAGACCATCAAGAACAGCATCTCAGAGGCACTGAAAGGCTTTGAAAAAAATAGCAAAAGCAACGGTTTCAGAATTTACAAGGTTAAGGGCTGGGACTACCCGGCCCTGTGCGATACTTACGAGGAAGCGATCAAGTTTTGCAGGAAAGAACATGTGCCCGTGATCATACACGTTGAGGAACTTACGCAGCCGCAAGGACACTCCACCTCGGGTTCGCACGAAAGGTATAAAGATGAAAAGCAGCTGAAATGGGAATCTGAACACGACTGCAACCTCAAAATGCGGGAATGGATAGTGAAAGAAGGCTACGCGGATGAAGAAACGCTGGATCAAATCGAAAAGGAGGCAGCAAAACGGGCCAAAGCAGCTAAGAAAGCAGCCTGGGAAAGATTTCAGAAACCCCTGATCGAAAAAAGGGACGATTTTCTCCGAATGGTGGATATCAGCACCTGTAACTGCGCAAAAACCAGCAAAATAAATGCCATCAAGGAAGAACTGGCAATGGTCGGGGAACCCATCTGGAAAGACATTATGTCATCCGGGAAGAAAATCCTCAGGCTGATCTGTGATTCATGCAGTAATCCCAACAATTCCTTGAAGAAAAACGTGATGGCCTGGCGGGATAATGTGGCCGCGGATAACCATGAAGCATACAGTGCTCATCTCTGGAGCGAGTCGGAGCAATCAGCGCTGAAAATCACTCCTGTTGCTCCCGAGTATGATGATGATGCCCCTTCTATCCCCGGCAGGGAAATATTGAAATTGAATTTCGATCAACTGTTTGAAAAATATCCGCTGGTGTGTGCTTTTGGTGAGGATGTCGGGAAAATAGGCGGCGTAAACCAGACCATGGAAGGTTTGCAGGAAAAGTATGGTGCGCTTCGTATTTTTGATACCGGTATTCGTGAGGCGACCATTATCGGGCAGGGACTCGGCATGGCCATGAGAGGAATGCGTCCGATGGCTGAGATCCAGTATTTCGATTATTTGCTTTATGGCTTGCAGGTGATGAGCGACGACCTGGCCACGGTAAGGTATCGTACAAAAGGCCGGCAAAAAGCCCCGCTCATTATCAGCACACGTGGCCACAGGTTAGAAGGCATATGGCATTCCGGCTCCCCCCTGTCCATGGTGATCAACTCCATCAGGGGAGTACACGTGCTGGTTCCACGAAACCTTACGCAGGCTGCAGGCTTTTATAACACCATGCTCGAATCGGATGAACCGGCACTGATCATTGAACCGCTCAATGCATACCGACTGAGGGAAAGGCTGCCATCGAATCTCGGGGAGTTTAAAATACCCGTCGGCAAACCCGAGATCCTGAAGAACGGATCCGATATCACCCTGGTAACCTACGGTTCCTGCGTACGGATCGCCGAAGATGCCGTTGCACAGCTGAAAGATTTCGACATCAATGTTGAACTCATTGACGTGCAGTCACTCCTGCCATTCGATATTGACCATATTATCCTTGATTCGATCAAGAAAACCAACAAAGTGCTGTTTTTTGATGAGGACGTACCCGGTGGTGCAACCGCTTTCATGATGCAGAAAGTACTGGAGGAACAAAAGGCATTCTTCTACCTTGATGCTGAACCTAAAACCTTAACTGCCCATGCCCACAGGGCAGCCTACAGCAGTGATGGAGATTATTTCTCGAACCCTAATGCCGAGGACGTTTTCGATGCAGTGTACAACATTATGCACGATGTTGATCCGGTGAAATACCCGAAGATCTTCTAGCCTCAAGAAGGGGAAAAGGCTTAATTTTATATCGTTTTGAAAGCCATCCGCTCTATATTCATGATATTGCTGATTGTTGCAGTTTATTCCTGCCGCGACAGGGACCAGGCTTCTTTGCCTGATGGAAAGCAGAATGTAATCAGTGAAACATACATTCCCGGGTGGGCACCCCCCATGGGACCTGATGTATTGTATCAGACAGCTGCTCTCAGGGAAGAAAGAAAAGATATCAGGGGATCGAAGCCCCGGCAAGAGGCCACATTCGAAATTACCATCAAACGCGACACCATTCACGGCATCGCAGTGAGGGCGCCGGGGAATATATCCGTTACTGCATACACACCAGGTGTTAAAGGCAGGGAGCAGGAAGAGGATGCATTTTTCGACCTTGCATACATCAGTACCAACCGCTATATCGGCGTTAATTTCGATAATGACATTTTCAACAATACCGACTATTATTACACCAACGGGATCCGCATCGATTACATATCCCCGATCTTTGCCTCCTCCCCTTTTGCATATCCTATGCTTCCCTATAATAAGCTGTCGATGAATTACCATGGTATCACCATAGTGCAGAACATGTACACTCCTACAAACCCCGACACATCATTGCTCCTGTTGGGCGACCGGCCCTTCGCAGCCTACCTGTACCTTGGGCATTTTAAAAACACCCTGGTGAGTGAGCGACACTACCGCCAGTATTCCGAAATACAGATCGGATTGATCGGACCGGGTTCACTCGGAGGCTTTGTGCAGAACCAGATCCATGATATCCCCCCCATGGGATGGGAAAACCAGATCCAGAATGATATCGTGATGAACTATACTGCTGAATTTGAGAAAGGGATCTTTAACCCGGAAATATTCGACCTCAATCTTTTTGCGCGCGGGCAGCTGGGAACCCTGTATACAAACGCCGGCGCAGGCTTCAGGATAAGGCTGGGGCTGTTCAATCCCTATTTCGAAATGCCCTGGCTGGCCGGGGAAAGATCGACAGAAGGAAAAGCATCCGGAAAATGGCAATATGGTATCTTTGCAACAGGATTTGTTAAAGGAGTGCTGTATGATGCTACCCTGGAGGGAGGTGTTTTCAATAGCACCAGTAATTATACTATCCCGGCGAGCAACATCGAACGGCTTGTACTGCAAGCAAGTGCAGGAGTATTCTTTGCATACCGGCAATTCGGACTGATGTATGAACAATTTTATATCACCCCCGAATTCAGTGGAGCGCTTCATCACCGCTGGGGGCATATTAACTTAACCTATTGCTTTTGAACAAGCCACTGCTTGCTTGTTACTGGTTCCCAGTTTTGACTTAAGAAGCCAGAAACCAGTAACGAGTAACAAGTAACGAGTAACGAGAAACGAGTAACGAGTAACAAATAACCACAGCACAAAATGATTAAACCAGGAGACAATGGAGGAAACGGTGACGGAAGATACTGCCAAACCTTTGGCGATTCAGTGAACTATCCAGTTAAATTTGACCTGAAAGCTATCATAGACGCCAAAATAAAAGCTGAAGAAAGCATCGCA
>JAZBOU010000230.1:0-6855 GCA_036351275.1 Bacteroidales bacterium | reverse complement strand
GAAAAATGAAAAATTACACATAACACAACACCCAACCCTCAACACTATGAAAAGAATAATTCCAATTTTACTAAGCATCATTATCATCATGACCATAAACTCATGTTGCGATAAGCAGAAGAAGATCAATTACCCTGAAACCGCCAGGGTTGACCAGGTAGATGAATATTTTGGCGTTGAAGTAGCGGATCCCTACCGCTGGCTTGAAGACGACAACTCAGAAGAAACTGCGGAGTGGGTGAAAGCCGAAAACGCGGTGACCCAGGAATACCTGCAGGGCATTCCCTTCCGGCAGGCCATTATCGACCGCCTGACAGAGATATGGAACTACCCCCGTTACCGCACGCCGGTAAAGAAAGGGAACCTCTATTATTTCAGAAAGAACGACGGGCTCCAGAACCAGGATGTGCTGTACGTTATGGAAGGGGAAGACGGAACCCCGGAAGTGCTGCTCGATCCAAACACACTTTCTGAAGATGGAACGGTTGCCCTTAGCAGCTGGAACCTCTCCAAAGACGGAAAGTACCTGGGGTACCTGATAGCAAGGGCCGGAAGCGACTGGAACGAGATCTACGTGATGGACCTCGAAGCTAAAGAGATCGTGGATGAACCGATCAAATGGGTGAAATTCTCGGGACTGAGTTGGAAGGATGACGGCTTCTATTACAGTCGCTACGATGAGCCGGAAGAAGGAGAGGAACTCAGCGATGTGAATGAATATCACAAAGTGTATTACCATAAAGTCGGAACACCCCAATCGGAAGATGAGCTGGTTTATGAGAACCCGGACTACCCAAGGCGAAACTACTATGCCGGCACCACGGAGGATGAACGCTTCCTGATCCTCCACGAAGTGGAATCCACCAGCGGCAATGCATTGTACTATAAAGATTTAGACAGAAAAAACAGTACATTCACTATGCTTGCTGAAGGATTTGAGTTTGATTATAGCATAGTTGGAAATATCGGCGACCGGCTTCTGGTGCTTACTAACGAAGGTGCACCCAAGGGCATGGTGTACGCATATGAAACAAAGAAAAGAAAAGGCCGCGAGGTGATCATCCCTGAACAGGAAGAGGTACTCGAATCAGTTGCCCTGGTCGGCAGTAAGCTGATCAGCCGTTACATGAAAGATGCTGCATCCAGAGTATATATCCATGAGCTCGACGGTACCATGATCGGTGAACTTGAGCTGCCGGGGATCGGATCTTTCGGAGGGATATCGGGCGAAGCCGATGAGAATACAGCATTTTACACCTTTACTTCCTTCACTTTCCCCGCCACAGTGTTCAAACTTGACATAGATCAGAACAAGAGCGAAGTTTTCTTTGACTCGGGCATTGATTTCGATGCATCGGCATATGAGACGAAACAGGTATTTTACGAAAGCAAGGACGGCACAAAAGTGCCCATGTTCATCATCCACAAGAAAGGCCTTAAAATGGATGGCAACAATCCTACGCTGCTCTATGGGTATGGAGGGTTCAATGTCAGCCTGACACCCTATTTCAGCACCAGCAACCTTATTTTACTGGAAAACGGCGGAGTATATGCTCTGGCCAACATCCGGGGAGGCGGTGAATACGGCGAGGAATGGCATGATGCGGGCACAAAGCTGAATAAACAGAATGTTTTCGACGATTTTATCGCTGCCGGGGAATACCTGATTGACCAGGGATATACCTCCACCGAAAAGCTTGGCATCCTGGGAGGCTCAAATGGCGGACTGCTGGTAGGTGCCTGCATGACACAGCGACCGGACCTTTTCAAAGTTGCATTCCCGCATGTGGGCGTACTCGACATGCTGCGCTATCATAAGTTTACCATAGGCTGGGCCTGGGCTACTGACTACGGTACAAGCGAAGACGACAGTACCATGTTCAGGTATCTCCTCGGGTATTCTCCGCTCCATAACATTAAAAGCGGGGTGGATTATCCGGCAACCATGATATTTACTGCCGACCACGACGACAGGGTTGTTCCGGCCCATTCCTTCAAATTCGCCGCAACGCTGCAGGAAAAGAATACCGGACCCAACCCCGTACTGATCAGGATCGAAACCAAGGCCGGCCATGGTGCAGGAACACCCATCGACAAACTCATCGAAAGTGTTGCCGACCAATGGTCATTTATGTTCTATAACATGGATGTCGAACCGAAATATGATTTCTGATCTTAATTCTGATTTTTGATTTCAAATTCTGATATCTGATCTCTGATGGATGCTTCCTATTTGATAAAAAAGCTTGATCTCAATATTCCCCTGATCGGTATTTACGATGCTCCCGCAGATACCGGTTTCGGGGATATTGTAACCCCTCCGGGGCATAAACATGCCTGTTTTTTTGCTTATTACAAGAAATGGCTCAAGGGGGCAACGGTGAGGCTCAGCCATTCGAATTACGGATGTGGCGGATGCGGAACATGGCTGTTTGGGGAAACAACACGCTCGAGGGAGGATTACATCAGTTTCCTGGCTGATGATGAAGGCCTGAAAGCCAGCCACGAGCTCATGGGAGCATGGATGGACCATATGAAGCCGCACGTGCCCGAAAACGGGTTTTTGTTCATCGGTCCTTTGAATCAGGCGCACAACCGCTTTCTAAAGACCGTTACGTTCTTCGTAAATCCCGACCAGCTGAGTGTGCTCATGATCGGTGCACAGTATTTCCATCATCCCGGCGATCCGGAACCGGTAAGCGCCCCATTCGGTTCAGGTTGCATGCAGGCACTGACACACTTCAGCGACGACAGACCGATGGCCATTATCGGGGCCACTGACATGGCCATGCGGAAATACCTGCCGGCCAACATCCTGGCCTTTACGGTTAACGTCCCTATGTTCAAGCTCTTGTGCAGTATTGACAAAGACAGTTTTCTTGAAAAACCTTTCCTGAAAGACTTAAAAAAGGCACGAAAGGGAAGCCTATGAGTGCCGAGTGCCGAGTGCCGAATTCTGAATTATTTCTGATTTCTGATTTCAATCTCTGACATCTGATTTCTTAACCACTTTGGGAAAGGCTTCGGCTTTGGTTTACGCCCGTAGAAAACATCATCGAGCCTGACAGCGATGTACCTGAAAAGGGATGAACGTCGTATCAGGAACCTTACCATGTTGTGCAGATAATTGTCATTATGTGAATACGGGCAATCGCTCATACATTTCCCGCAATCTGTTCCAGTGATACACCAATAAGTATAGCAGGCTTCCTGGTTGATCTTCCAGCGTTTCACCCCATCGATCTCCATACGGTCATCACGGGGTATAGCACGTGAAGGGCACACATCGGCACATTTTTTACAGATCCGGCAGAACTCGATCATATCGGGCCTTGCTTTCCGCTTGCTTTCGGGTAAAGGAAGGTCGGTCGTGACCACTCCGATCCTGACCCTTGGTCCCAGCCTGGGAGTCATAAGCAAACCCATACGGCCGATCTCACCCAGGCCGGCATCGCGTGCCACCAGGGGGCATACCACCCTGTAGTTGCCGTCGATATGCGCCCTGGCGTGATATCCCAGTTCCCGTATGTATTTTGCCACTTCAGTCGCGATAACAGCGGCATGCATATACTGCCTCGCCGACTCAAGTACCGTCGGTCCGTAAGGTGCACTGTCCATCATTTCCCTGTCCATTTCAACTGTAAATGCAATAGCGTGGGTGTGGGGCAATTGCGCCTTCCTCCCATAGTCCTTTCCCCTTCCTACAACGCTATACCAGTGATAGTCGTGAATGCGGGTAATACCGACCGCAGCAGCACCTTCCTTCATGATCCATTTTCGCAATGAGGGTGCAATTTCGCTGGCATGCATGCTTGTCTTAACTGGTTCAGGATCGCCATCGACATGATCGTGAAAAGCAATGATAGAATCGAATATTGCCTTTGCCGTACTGAAGGTAAACGGCTCATAGTAGGATGCCTTTTCACTAAGCAGGCCCGGTTTGGAGCGGAAATGATCATCCGGCTCCCGGTGCTCAGGGTATTCACGATAATATGCTTCAAACCTTTCGGAATCGGGAACCAGCATTTTTCGCGAAAACATCAGCGTTTTTTCGTTGATCTGCCCTGCAGGCTTTTCCCAGTATATCTTGTTCCCCGGCATGATAATACAACTAGAAATTCCCTGTCAAAGGTATTCTTTTCAACCAGAAAGGCAACCAAGAGGCCGTTAATCAAGTAAAATATGCCAGCTACGTAAAATTGCCCGGCACTGTTAGTAATTATACGTAAATTTTCTCTTATTTAAATAATATGTTTACATAATTATAATATATTAGCTGTAACCTCTGAACTAAATTTCGGGTAAAAGACACTTAAATGGCTGTAGCTTAAAAGGAACAAATCGAAAAAATATGAAAAGGCCCAATGTTTACCATTTCGTTTTTCTTGCAATAATGATCACTGCCCTGGCATTTACGACCTATGGCCAGGAATCAAATCCGTATCTCTCTTTTGAACAGGGAATATTGCAGGTAACTGACCAGCAAAGCACACTTCCGGAAAGGTCGACCTTGAACGGAGGAAATAAATACTTCTCCATTACATTTAATTTTTCCGGGGCTACGATAGCTTCGCAAGAGGTAAATGGTGAGATTTACGACTTCCTTAACATCGAAGGTTTAAGTAAAATGGGGCAGGTTGGAGCCCCGGCGCTTCCTGCCCGGACTGAAGTGATTGCCATCCCGCCAGGAACAAATGGCAAGATCGTGGTCACCAATGCAAGTTATAATGAATACGAAGGGTTCAAGATCCATCCTGTGCTGGAACCTGCAAGGGACACCGAAGGTGCCCCTGAGCCGAAATTCTGGATCGATGAGAAAATTTACGGCACAAATGCATTTTTCCCCGAGAAAGTTGTTGAGATCACATCCATAGCCCTTATGAGGGGCACACAACTTGCACATACCACGATCAGGCCCGTACAATACAATCCGGTTACCGGAAAGATCAGGGTATATACGCAAATCGATTTCAAAATAGAATACGAGGGAAACGGGGATTTTGACAGAATTGCTGACAAGAACTCCCTGCATTTCACCAACCTGATGAAACGAAATGTGATTAACTCCGATAATATTCCTGATGGAACAGACACACGCTCCGGGGGAAACAAAGATGTCGGGGATATGTCGTACATCATCATCACGCATTCCCAGTACCTTGATGCCGCTAACACACTGGCAAACTGGAAGCGCCAGCTCGGTTATGGCGTTGAAGTGGTTTCACAGTCATCATGGACCTATACCCAGGTTGAGAATGCAATACAAACACGTTATAATTCCTGGTCGCCCAGGCCTGATTATTTTGTGATCATTGGCGATCATACCGGTTCATACGCTGTGCCGGGCGAAGTGATCAATACCCCTTACAGCCCGCCCGACGACGGACCATTTGCCACCGACCTTTACTTTGCATGCATGGATGGCAGTACCGACTGGCATCCAGATATCGCACACGGGCGTATTTCCGTATCCAGCCTGGCAGAAGCAAACGTGATCGTGAACAAGATCATCGATTATGAGAAAACGCCACCCACCACATCCTCATTTTACGACAACGTCCTGAACTGTGCACAATACCAGGATGATGACAACAACGGATATGCCGACAGGCGATTCTGTCATACCAGTGAAAACATCCGGGATTACCTGCAGAACAATCACGGATATACGTCAGAAAGGATATATTATACTTCATCAACTTATTCAGTAAGTAGCTTAAGATATAATAACGGATATTATTCAAACGGACAGTTACTTCCTTCAGCATTGCGAACCACTTCCTTCGACTGGTCGGGAGGATCATCTGACATCACAAATGCGATCGATGCCGGTAAGTTTATGGTCTTTCACAGGGACCATGGTTATGTGGGAGGATCAGGATGGGCACATCCTTATTATACCACATCGACCATGACAGCCCTTTCCAATGGTGCATTGCAACCCATTGTCTTCAGTATGAATTGTCATACCGGCGAATACCAGCTCGACAATTGCTTCGCAGAGAAACTCATGCGAATGGAGAATAAAGGAGCAGTAGGTGTGGTTGGCGCCACATATTTTAGCTTGAGCGGTTGGAACGATGCCCTTTCTATTGGCATGATCGATGCCATCTGGGCCACACCCGGCGTATATGCTGTATTCGGAAGCGGAGGGACCGGAGCCAGTTATATGATCGGTGACGGTAATGAGATCTATACCATGGGTGATGTTGTGAACCAGGGCCTCTACGCCATGGAACAAAACTGGGGCGGATCCTCGACCTATGATAAGTATGAATACGAGCTGTTCATGTATTTCGGTGACCCGGCCATGAAGATCTGGACAGAAAATCCGAACAGTAACCTGATCTCTGCAACACATTCGTCCACTATCGACTGCGAACTTTCGAGCTTCAGCATCACCGGATCAGCTGCAAATGCAGTTGCCACCCTTGTATTTAATAATGAGATCATCGGGTCAACCACCCTGAATGCCAGCGGTGCAGGAACGATCACATATTCTATACCAAGTCCGGGTTCAACAGTGACCCTGACGATCTCGAAAACAAATCACAAACCATATATTGCCAGCCTGATCATTGTAGGATCATGCAACCCTCCGGCAATGCAAACCGATCCCGCAACAAGTATAGGGCAAACGACTGCCACACTCAACGGGGAGATCCTTTCACCCAACGGAACGGTAACAGAAAGCGGATTTGTTTACAGTACGTCCAGCGACCCGGTGATCGGGGGTGCAGGAGTTACACAGGTACAAACATCACCCCTGGTAACAAATGGCACGTTCTCCGAACCAGTGTCCGGCTTGAGCCTCGGAACAACATATTATGTAAAAGCCTATGCGATCAGCGACGG
>JAZBOU010000229.1:0-14288 GCA_036351275.1 Bacteroidales bacterium | reverse complement strand
TTCAGAATTGAAATTGACCATGCAAGTGGCTGCACCTCGCGATCGAATATCACCTATGATGTGCTTGGCGACAGCTATGCCCCACCCATGCCCAGGCTTGATTCGGTAAGCATTGATCTTGCAACCGGCAATGTGATCATGGGCTGGACACCCAGTACTGCTACCGATGCAGAAAAGTACTACATCTATCATGATGAAAATAACATAAACGATATTTACGATACCGTATTCGGACGACTGAATACCTTCTATGCCGATGATCTTTTCGATCCCTGCAGTAAAAACCGCGGCTGGGCCATATCCGCCGAGGACAGCTGTGGTAATATCGGCCCCGGGACATACGATATTCCGCAACGCACAATACTCCTTGATCCGGTCGATTTCAATCCATGTACCATGGTAAACCGCCTCAGCTGGTCGCAATACATCAATATGGTCCCGGAATTGCAAGGGTACTATGTTTATTTGAGCGCAGACGGCTCCCCTTTTGAATTACAGGCCACTGTTTTCGATAGCATCACCTTCTATGAACACCAGGGTTTGGATCCGGACCGGAATTACAGGTATTTTATCCGTGCATTCAGCACAGGCTCACAGGTAACGTCAACCTCATGCATACAGGAGCTGAACACCTGGCAGTACAGGCGGCCTGTCGAGAATAAGATGGAGAATGCCTCAGTTGAAAACAGTGATTACGTAAACCTTGCTTTTCTGCCGGATACCTTTGCTTACGTCCCCTACCTGAGGGTCTACAGGTCGGAAGATAACAACGGGCCGTGGGCTATGGTCGGGGAAGTTGAGATCAATGGGCTGTCAGAGGTTTATTACGACGACGAAACAGCCGATGTGAACAGTAGCAGTTATTATTACTATTCGACCATCATCGACAGCTGCGGCAACGAAGTGCTGGAGTCGGATCCATTCCGCACGATCTTTCTCAGCGGTGAGCAGGGAGACCTGCAGAACATGCTGGAGTGGAATGCGTTTGAAGGTTGGCCGGGAGGCATACTTGGCTATGAAGTATTCCGTGCCGTGGGTGGTGAGGGTTTTATAAGCCTTGATGAACCCGGCGGGAACATGCTCAGTTATACCGACGATATTTCAGTTCTCCCGGGCGATTTCAGCGTGGTTCGCTACCTGGTCAGGGCACTGAGCGACGGAACCGACACCCTCGTAAGCTGGTCGAACGAGATATACTTTGAGTATCATCCGCAGATGTATCTGCCCAATGCCTTCAGGCCCGGGGGGCTGAACAGTGTGTTCAGGCCGGTTGGCAATTTTGTAAATTTCTCCGACTACAGGCTCGAGATCTATAACCGCTGGGGAGAAATGATATTCAGCACGGACGACTTCGGCACAGGATGGGATGGCACTATAGGCGGAACCGATGCTCCGGCAGGCATGTATGTTTGCAAGTTAAATTATCGTTCATCTACCGGCCGCACCGAAACATTGAAGACATCCCTGGTTTTGCTCAGATAAACTTCCAATCAAAACTTTTGTGTTTGAATGATGATATCCTGGTGATAATTGATTAATGTTGATTTGTATTGAAGAATTCGGATTTCAGATCAATCGAATATCCACTATACCAATCTCTAATTATCATTAGGATATAATCACTAATCACTCTTTCGATCTTAACATTTATTAATATTGAATAAGCCATTTTTTAATACCTTTGCAGGTCAAAAACAGATACCATGGATCCAGATTTTGCAAAGTTCACCGGCGAAGGACTAACCTACGACGATGTGCTGATCTTACCTGCTTATTCGCAGGTCCTGCCCAGGGATGTAGACATCACGACCCACTTTTCAAAAAATATTCAGCTCAACATACCGGTTGTATCTGCTGCAATGGATACTGTTACCGAAGCCAAGATGGCCATTGCGATAGCCCAGGAGGGCGGCATCGGGGTGCTTCACAAGAATATGCCCATTGAGGAGCAGGCCAATGAGGTAAGGAAGGTAAAACGTGCCGAGAACGGCATGATCCTCGACCCCATCACACTGAATGAGGACGGTAAGGTACTGGATGCTCTTGCCATAATGAAGGAGTATAACATTGGCGGGATCCCCGTGGTAAACAAGAAAAAGGAACTGGTGGGCATTGTAACCAACCGTGACCTGCGATTTGAAACAACGATGGAAAGGCCGATCGTGGATGTGATGACCAGGGATAACCTCATCACGGTAACGGAGTTCATTGATTTTGAGAAGGCCGCTGAGATCCTCCAGAAACACAGGATCGAAAAACTACCCGTGGTAGATAAGAATAACCGCCTTGTTGGCCTGATCACCTATAAAGATGTGATCAAGATCAAGTCCAGGCCCTTTGCCTATAAAGATGAGCGTGGCAGGCTTCGTGCAGCAGCAGCAGTTGGTATTACACAGGATACTCCTGACCGTGTTGCCGCGCTGGTGGAAGCCGGTGTCGATGCGGTAGTGATCGACACCGCACATGGCCACCACCAGGGAGTGATAAAAATGGCAGTGCTGATCAAGTCGCAATTTAAGAATATTGATGTTGTGGTTGGCAATGTTGCCACCGCGGATGCAGCGATCGCTTTAAAAGAAGCCGGTGCCGATGCCGTCAAGGTCGGGATTGGCCCGGGATCGATATGCACTACCCGCGTAATTGCGGGGGTAGGCGTTCCCCAGCTCAGTGCAGTGTATAATGTGGCCCAGGCATTGAAAGGATCGGGGATCCCCGTGATCGCCGACGGAGGCATCAGGTACACAGGCGACATCGTGAAAGCAATCGCTGCCGGGGCAAGCACGATTATGGCCGGCTCGCTATTTGCCGGAGTGGATGAATCACCCGGAGAAACCGTGATTTTTGAAAGCAGAAAATATAAAACCTACCGTGGCATGGGTTCCATGGAAGCCATGGAAAAGGGATCAAAGGACAGGTATTTCCAGGATGTGGAAGATGATATTAAAAAACTGGTCCCTGAAGGCATTGTAGGACGTGTGCCCTATAAAGGTACTCTTGCGGAAGTCATCCTGCAGATGGTTGGCGGCCTGAGGGCAGGAATGGGATATGCCGGGGCCAGTAACATCGAAGCCCTCTGGGATGCCCGGTTTATCCGGATCACCTCTGCAGGGTCGGTGGAAAGCCACCCACACGACATTACCATTACCAAAGAAGCACCTAACTACAGCAGATAAAACTTAACCATTAACATTATAAACGAACAGATGATGAAGAAAGTTCCAGTGAAAATTTGGATGTTTATTCTTGTGTTATTCGCAGGCCTGGGCGCTCTGGCCCAGGAAACAGATGACAGGGTATTGATCACCATTGATGATGAGAAGATCACTGTGACCGAATTTCTTAACGTGTACCAGAAAAACAATGTGGATACGGATCTCAGTGATAAGAAGTCGATGGAGGATTACCTCCAGCTTTATATCAATTTCCGCCTCAAGGTAAAAGAGGCCCGCGACCTGGGGATGGATACTGCAAAGGCATTCGTGGAGGAACTCGACGGATATCGGCAGCAACTGGCCGAACCGTATTTCAACGACCAGGAAGTGACCGATGAACTGCTGCAGGAAGCATATGACCGACTGATGTATGACGTCAGGACAAGCCATATTCTTATTAAACTCGATGAAAATGCGCTGCCCAAGGATACAGCAGTGGCATATGAAAAGATCATGAAGATACGCGAGCGCATCATGAACGGAGAGGATTTTGCCGAAGTGGCCGCTGAGGTATCCGATGACCCTTCGGCACGCGACAGGGAAGTACAGGGCCAGCTGCGGAGTGGCAACGGCGGAGACCTCGGGTTCTTCACGGTATTCGATATGGTCTACCCCTTCGAGACCGGCGCATATACTACACCCGTTGGCGAGGTTTCCATGCCGGTCAGGACATCCTTTGGATACCACATCATCAAGGTTACCGATAAACTTCCGGCCATGGGGCAGGCCACCGTGGCACACCTGTATATCGCCATGCCGAAAAACGCCATGCATGCCGACTCAGTGCGGAAGGAAGAAGAGATCTGGGATTATTACAACTATATGATGGAGGGCGAATCTTTCGAGAATATGGTTGCCCAGTACTCCGACGACAGGGGATCAAGGGATAAGGGAGGCTTGCTTCCGCCTTTTGGTTCAAACAGGATGGTGCCTGATTTTATAAAAGCTATTTCGGAGATCAAGGATACCGGGGATATCCACGAACCGATGATGACATCTTTCGGCTGGCATATCATTAAACTGATCGAAAGGGACCGCCCCGGTGATTACGCTTCCGAAGCTCCTGAGTTGAAGAACAGGATGGCACGGGATATGCGTTCCAAGAAAAGCAGGGAAAGTGTGATAAAGCGAATCCAGCAAGAGAATGGTTTCACAGAATATCCCGATAACCTCAAATCATTGCTCGGAGCCATTGATTCATCCTATTACAGCAGGGACTGGAGTGCGGACAAGGTGATGAATATGAAGAAAAAGATCTTCGTGCTCGGGGGCAAGAAATATACCCAGCATGATTTTGCCGAACACATGGATATGAGGCAAGCCCGAAGGGGGACCAAAAGCCTGGACCTGTTCTTCTATGAGCAGTATGACGAATATGTGGACGAGGCCTGCATCAACCTGGAAGATCAGTTACTTGAAGAAAAATACCCTGAGTTTAAAATGCTGATGCAGGAATACCGTGACGGGATCCTGCTGTTTAACCTTACCGATAAAAAGGTGTGGAGCAAGGCTGTTAAAGACACGCTCGGGCTGCAGGAGTTCTACAAAGCCAACATGCAAAAGTATATGTGGGGAAAGAGGCTGGATGCGGATATCATCATGCTTAATGACCCCTCACAGGAAAGTGCCGTTAAATCGATGATCGATAAAGCAGGCGACAAAAGCCTGCAGGAGATCGGCCTGGATACCATTCCCGGAATTTTCGTAAAAAGCGGCTTATATCCAAAAGATGAAAATGCTTTCATCGAGAAGATAGAATGGAAGAAGGGCTATTCCGAAACACTCCCATTGCACGATTTCCATGAACTATACGATGGAAAGGCCAATGATGAGAATTCTGTTGTTTTTGCCCGAATCAATGATATCCGGAACCCCGAGCCCAAGACGCTTGATGAAGCCAGGGGCATGGTAACCTCCGATTACCAGAATTACCTGGAAGAACAATGGATAAAGGAATTGAAAGATAAATATACGGTCACAGTGAATGAAGAGGTACTCGATAATATTGAGTAAAGGAGCGCATCTCCTGGGAACACTTATACTACTGGCCTTGCTGGTATCGTGCAATAGAAACGGTTCCGGGGGGTCGGGTGAAGTACTGGTCCGGGTATACGACAAGTACCTTTATGCCTCTGATCTTGAAGGGGTGATCCCGCCCGGGGCTTCGGCCCGTGACAGCCTGACTGCCGTGCGCAATTTCATCCAGAACTGGGTCGACAGGGAACTGATCGTTAAAAAAGCTGAAGAGAACCTGCCGGATGATCTCCGCGATTTCTCCGACAGGATAGAGGAATACCGGAACAGCCTGATCATATTTGAATATGAAAGGATGCTTGTGAACCAGGAACTCGATACGAATATTTCGAGGGAAGCGATACTTGAATATTATCAGCGGGAGAAAGGGAACTTTTTACTTAAAAACGATATTGTGGACCTGCAATATCTCAAACTGCATGTCGATTCGCCTGCAATAGGTAAATTCAGGCAGTTTATTCAATCGGAGTTGCCGGACGAACAGGACTCCCTCGCAATGTACAGCAGCAAGTATGCGAGTGGATTCAGTATCATGCAGGACAATTGGATCAGCATCGATGAGATGCTGGCTTTCTTTCCTGTTCAGGATTATTCGTACAATGATTTCAGATTGAACAGGGATTATCTTGAAGTGCGTGACTCGGTATTCATTTATATGATACATGTGATGGACTATAAGCCGGCCGATAGCATGCCCCCGGTTAACTTTGTTGAAAGAGACATCAAGAACATCATCCTTAACAAACGAAAGAAAGACCTGATCAAAAACATGCGGCAATCCGTTTTGCAGGATGCCATTGAACATAACCAGGTCGAGATTTTTTAAATAGGCAATAATATAATTCTATCTCTGTTAATAGAATACAAGACAACGGCATATGAAAATCCGCAAACTACCTTACATCCTGCTCATGGCCTTCGCACCATTGTTCCTTAATGCACAAAACAATGTTGTGGTCGACCAGGTCGTGGCCGTTGTCGGGCAAAATATCATTCTCGAATCCGATATTGAGAACCAGTATTACCAGTATCGCATGCAAAGCGGATTGATCAGCGGCGGGACATCCGTCCGCTGCCAGATGCTTGAGAACCTCTTATTCCAGAAGCTCCTGCTGAACCAGGCGGAGATCGATTCCATCGTAATCCAGGACCTGCAGATCGATCAGACCATGGACCAGCGTCTGCGCTACTTCATTGCCCAGCTCGGTTCACGGGAACGATTTGAGGAATATTACGGAAAGTCGGTGGAGGAGTTCAAAGAAGAGTTTCGTGACGACATTGAAGACCAGCTCAAGGTGGAGCAGGCCCAGACCGAAATTGTGGCCAATGTGGCTGTAACCCCTTCCGATGTGAGGACATTTTTCCGTGCCATTCCCGAGGATAGTATCCCGCTTGTGAATTCTACCGTTTTGATCGGGGAGATCGTGCGTACTCCACCGGTGAGCCTCGAACAGAAGCTTGCGGTAAAGGATCGTTTGCGTGATTTGCGCAAAAGAGTGCTGGAAGGCGAGAGTTTCTCTACCCTGGCCATACTGTATTCTGAAGACCCGGGTTCGGCCAAGAAGGGTGGAGAACTTGGTTTCTATGGCAGGGGAGAATTGTATAAGGAATTTGAAGCCATTGCCTTCAAGCTCAAAGAAGGGGAGGTGTCGGAAATCGTGGAGACACAGGCGGGATTCCATATCATTCAGCTGATCGAACGCAAGGGAGAATACGTTAATGTCAGGCATATCCTGCTGCGCACCAAGGTTTCTCCTATTGACCTGGCAAAGGCAAAAGATTACCTGGATAGCGTTGCCGGCCTTATAAGAATCGATTCCCTGAGCTTTGAAGAAGCAGTAAAGCAGTTTTCCGATGCAGATAATAAGAATAGCGGAGGATTGCTGATCAATCCCATTACCGGGACAAACAATTTCGAGGTTTCGCAACTTGATCCGCAGGTTTCCTTTGTGATCGACAAGCTTCAGGTGGGCGAGATATCCAACCCGGTGATCATGGAAACAGAAGACGGGAGACAGGCGTACAGGCTCCTTTACCTGAAAAAAAGGACCTTGCCGCACAGGGCCAATATGCAGGAAGATTATGACCTTATACAACAATGGGCCCTGGAAGAGAAAAAAGCCATAGCTTTCCAGGAATGGACTGCCAAGAAAGCACAGAAGACTTACATTAAGATAAATGATAAATTCCGGGAGTGTGATTTTGAGTATGACTGGTTTGGGAGAATGGATGGAGAATAGAATAATATGGGTACAACGTACCAGGTATTGCGTATTAGGTATGAGAAAGCATGTCGTGGTTCGTATTACATAATACGCAGTACTGTTAGTTAAATTTGCACACGAATACCAATGAGTATAATGAAAGACCTCTATAAAACTGATGTTGAAGCTGTTGATGCGCTGGTTGGGAAATATGCGGAATTGAAGGCAGAAATCGGGAAAGTCATTGTTGGACAGGAGGATGTGATCGAAAAAGTGATCATATCCATCTTCAGCCGCGGACACGCCCTTCTGGTGGGTGTACCGGGTCTTGCCAAAACACTGCTGGTAAATACTATTTCGCAGGTGCTCGGGCTGAGCTATAACAGGATACAGTTCACGCCCGACCTCATGCCATCTGACATCATAGGTACCGAGATACTGGATGAGAACAGGACGTTTCGTTTTGTGCAGGGTCCGGTGTTTGCCAACATCATCCTGGCTGACGAGATCAACCGTACGCCACCTAAAACCCAGGCTGCCCTGCTGGAGGCCATGCAGGAAAAAGCGATCACCGTCGCCGGAAAGAATTATAAGCTGGATGAACCATTCTTCGTCCTGGCAACGCAAAACCCGATCGAACAGGAAGGCACCTATCCGCTGCCGGAAGCACAGCTCGACCGCTTCATGTTCAACATCTGGCTCGACTATCCTTCATTCGAGGATGAGGTGAATGTAGTAAAAAACACTACTTTTAAGGAGATGGCGGAACCTGAAGAGGTGCTGAAAGCCGATGAGATCATTTATTTCCAGGACCTGGTGAGGAAGATACCGCTTGCCGATAACGTTTATGAATATGCGGTGAAACTGGCATCGATGACAAGACCCGGAACAAAGCATGCGCACAGCCTGGCAAATGATTTCCTGAATTGGGGAGCAGGCCCGCGTGCATCACAATACATGATCCTGGGAGCGAAATGCCATGCTGCCCTGCATGGTAAATATTCTCCCGATATGGAGGATGTGAATGCCGTTGCAGTGTCGGTACTGAGGCACCGTATCGTGCGGAATTATAAGGCTGAGGCAGAAGGGATAAGTGTGGAAAATATCATAGAAGAACTGACCAAAAAATAATCAGATATAAAATGAAAAGATACAGGATTTATATTGCTCTGGCGATCATTGCCCTGGTGCTGATCGTTCTTTATACCTTCTTTGGTTCCCCCGACGCAGCAACTGAGACGATAGAGGTACAGGTGAAATCAGGAACATTCGAGATACAGGTGTCTACATCCGGTGAACTGGAGGCCAAGAATTCAGAAAAGATCATGGGGCCGATGAATGTGAGGAATTACAGGATCTGGAACATGAAGATCGAAGACATCATCCCTGACGGCACCGTAGTGGATTCGGGAGATTATGTGGCAACCCTCGACCGGTCGGAGATCACCAACAAGCTTAAAGACAGGGAACTCGACCTGGAATCCTTGCATACGCAGTTTACACAGACACAGCTTGATACCACCATGGACCTGCGTGCAGCCAGGGATGAGCTGGTCAACCTGGAGTATAACCTGGAAGAACGGCAGATCACCGTCGACCAGTCGATATACGAACCACCTGCCACACAGCGCCAGGCCAAGATCGACCTCGATAAATCGAAGCGTGCCTACGACCAGGCCGTCGAAAACTATCAACTGAAGCTGGAAAAGGCAAGGGCGAACATGGCAGAGGTGAATACCAAGCTTCGAAAGGCACAGAACGAATACCAGGAGATGATCGACCTGCTCGACCAGTTTACCATTTTTGCCCCCAAGGCGGGCATGGTGATCTATCGTCGCGACTGGAACGGCCAGAAGATGGGTATCGGGGCCAATGTTGGGGCCTGGGATCCAATCGTGGCTGAACTTCCCGACCTTACCGAAATGAAATCGCGGACCTATGTGAACGAGATCGACATCAGCAAGGTGAAGGTTGGCCAGGAGGTAAAGATCGGGGTTGATGCCTTTCCTGACAAGAAGTATACCGGCGTAGTAACGGAAGTGGCTAATATAGGAGAGCAGCTGAGAAACTCCAATGCCAAAGTGTTCGAGGTGATCATCGAAGTAAATGAATCGGACTCCATCCTGCGTCCCGCCATGACCACCAAGAACATGATCATCACCGACGTGATCGACAGCGTGCTGTATGTTCCTATTGAAAGTATACACAGCAACGACAGCCTGTCATATGTATACAAGGACAGCCGCCGGCAACAGGTTATCCTTGGCAAAGCCAACGAGAATGAGATCATTATCCGTGCCGGACTGGAAGATGGGGATGATATTTACCTTGTACCTCCCGAGGGTGCTGAAGAATACAGCATTGTTCCTTTGGATACAGCCATCGTAAATCATTTCAGGCGCCTTGATGAGGCAAAAAAAGGTAATGACGAGGAAAAACAGGAGATGACCCCCGAGGAACTTCGTGAAATGCTCATGAATATGAGCCAGGAAGAACGCATGAAGTATATCCAGGAACATCCCGAAGTGATGCAGCAGCTGGGTGGACCAGGTGGTAAACGCCCAGGTGGTGGCCGTCCCGGTGGTGGGAGGAAATAGAAATCAGAAATCAGAGTTTGAAATCAGAAATCAGAATTTGAAATCATAATTCAAAATTGCAATAAGGGCGCGGCGCTTCAATATAAATTTTTATTGTGCGCCGCGCCCTTTATGTTTTTTGATTAAAAATTGTCATTCGAGGGAACGAAGTAACCGGGAAAACTCCTTGCTATTATTCGATATATCACTTACATTTGAATATCACGAATGTAAAACCCAGTATCATGAAAAGACAAGCCCTGCTTATTCTCACAATTTTCAGTATGATCATATGTACAAATTGTACTCAACAAAAGACAATTGATTATGTCTGCTATACTGATAAACCTGAAGAGATCAATATCGCAACTGGCGACATTGAAGCATATCTATTGGGGTATAGAATGGTAAATATTCCTTCAGTTTCGGATATTAAGGTTGCGCGTTCCGACAATGGCTTCTACCTGCTTGCCCTCGAAAAAAATGAAGGTGTAACCTATGCGATCCCATTGGAAGAAAGCGATGATAAACTCTTCATCGAGAAATCAGGAATAATTCATGGATGTGAAAACGACGCTTTTTCCTTAGAGGTGTTCAGTATCGTTGATGGTGAGATCAAAGCTTGTGTCGACTGCAACCACCGCATCATGAAACAACAAGAATTCTGATTTTTGATTTCAAGTTCTGATTTCTGAATTACTGCGGATCAACATCAATTCTTACCCTGACAGTCTTGAACTCTTTCAGCCTTGCAAAATCATCAAGGTGTTTTTGTAATTCCTGTTTTACTGCAAGCACAGATTCTTTACGGCTTACTTTCACAAGGATCTGTTTGATGTATTGATTCTTGACCCGCGATACCAGAGGGTATTCGGGGCCCAGAACCTTGCCCTTGAATACGATATGCAGCTGTGTGGCAAGAACTTTTGCCGCATTGTTCAATACCTTGTAGTCTTTATGCAATAATCTCAGCTGTACCAGGCGGTAAAAAGGCGGGTAGTGAAAAGCATAGCGTTCGGCCATTTGCCGCTTATATAGGTCTGAGTAATTGTTGTCCACCACATCTTTGATCACCTCATGCCCGGGTTTCCAGGTCTGGATGATCACCTTGCCGCGCTTGTTCTTCCTGCCGGAGCGTCCTGCTACCTGCGACATCAGCTGGAAGCTTCTTTCAAATGAACGGAAATCCGGGAAATTAAGCATATTGTCGGCACTCATGATGCCCACGATGCTCACATGATCAAAATCCAATCCCTTGGTCACCATCTGTGTCCCTACCAGGATATCGACCTCCCTTTTCTCAAAGGCATTGATGATCTTCTGATGCCCGTGCTTGCTTCTGGTGGTATCAAGGTCCATGCGCTTAATTGATGCATCCGGGAAAATAAAGGAGAGTTCTTCCTCTATTTTTTCGGTACCGAAACCACGCATCAGCACCCTGCTGCTTCCGCAATGACCGCATTCCGAAGGTACACCGGTATGATAACCACAATAATGGCATCGCAGGTGGTTCGACCTTTTATGATAGGTCAGTGAGATATCGCAGTTTTTGCACATCGGAACCCAGCTGCAGACCTCGCACTCAAGCCTTGGTGAAAATCCTCTTCGGTTACGGAACAGGATAACCTGCTCCTTATTTTGGAGGGCCTCTTCGATATGTTCGATCAGGAGTCCGGAAAAATGTGTTTCAGTATCCTTTTTGCGGGGTTCCCTGCGCAGGTCTGCGATAAGGATCTCAGGCATATGGAGGTCACGGTATCGCTGCTTGAGCTCCACAAGCCCGTATTTGCCCCCTTTTGCATTGTAATAACTCTCGAAAGAAGGTGTGGCTGTTCCCAGCAGTGTTTTCGCCCTGTGGATGCCTGCGAGGTAAATTGCAGCATCCCTGGCATGGTAGCGCGGGGCCGGATCAAACTGTTTGTAGCTCTGGTCATGCTCCTCATCCACGATCACCATCCCCAGCCGGCTGAAAGGCAGGAAGATGGAAGAACGTGCACCGAGAATGATGTCGTAACGGTCATCTTTCTTATCCGAAAGTACCTTGTTCCATATCTCCAGGCGTTCCCTTTCATTGTACCTGGAATGATACACCCCGACCCGGGCGCCGAAATACCGTTGCAGCCGGTTAATGATCTGTGTGGTAAGCGCTATTTCAGGAAGAAGATAGAGTACCTGCTTGCCCTTTCTCAACATTTCCTCTATCAGATGAATGTAAATTTCAGTCTTCCCGCTGGAGGTGACCCCATGCAACAGGCATACCTCATGTTCCCGGAAGGCGGACCTGATCTCTTTGATCGCATGCTCCTGCTGGGGGTTGAATTCGATCTGGCCCGCATCGCTCGAGGATGGCCTGGTCTCCAGACGGCTGACGACCTTTTCCCTGATCACGAAGATGCCTTTTTTTAAGAGTTCTTTCAGCTGGGTGTTGGTCGCGTCCGCTTTTTTTAGCAATGCGCTTTTAGGCATCTCAGCATAGCCTCCTTTCTCCTGCGATATCTGCAAATATGCAAGAAGGATCTGCAGTTGTTTGAAGGCTCTCTTTTCCAGCTTTTCAATAACTGTGCGCATTGCTTCCTCATCATTATAAGCTTCCGACAGGATAACGAACTCTGCTTTTTTAGGCCTGTAATGGTCTTTAAGCTCTTCCTCGAGTATGATAACCTGTTTATCGATAAGCGTATTGATGAGGGGAAGTACCTTTACCTGGTCAGTCAGGTCGGATACTTCCCTGATGGTCATGTATTTGCGATGGATCAATGCTTCGGCCAGGAGGGTCTCCTTTTCCGTAAGCGCTGCATCGCCTGCTTCAAAGGCGGGGTTAAGGCTCAGCCTGGATTCACTGGCAAGCTTGAAGGCCGAAGGCAGGGCGGCATGCATCACTTCACCGGGAAAGCACATGTAGTATTCCGAGATCCAGTCCCAGAAACGATATTGCAAATCGTTAACCACCGGCCGTTCATCGAGTATGCCCAGGATATACTTGGGCGCGTATTTTTCAGGAACCTCTTCATGGATACGCTTTACCAGGGCCGAATACAGCTTTTTCTTCCCGAACTGAACGGTAACGCGCTGACCGGTTTTGATGTGATCATTCAGTTCGAAAGGGACCCTGTAAGTGAACAAACCCCTGACAGGCAGGGGAAGCATAACATCCACGAAAAGGGTCGTTCTTTCCATGGCATGAAGTTACGAAGAATAATCCGTATCAGATAGCGAGTGTACGGGCGATGTCGAGCAGTTCGAGGTTCATGGGCTGGTGGCTTTTTATCGATTTTTCGAAGGAGGTCAGCTCCACCTCGTTATCGACCAATCCAAGCATCACACCGCTAACACCATCTTTCAGTGTCATGATGGCTGCATGTCCCAGCCGGCTGGCCAGGATACGGTCCTGTGCCGTTGGAGAACCTCCGCGTTGGATATGCCCCAGTATCGTTACCCTGGTCTCGAATTCAGGGAACTGTTCGTTGATCGCCTTTTCAACGTCCATGGCACCCCCGTAGTCGTCGCCTTCGGCTACAATGATAATGCCCGAGGTCTTGTTTTTCTTCCAGTCTTTATCGAGCGTATACAACATCTCGTCGATGTAGGTCGGGCTTTCCGGAACCAGTATCATCTCCGCCCCGGTGGCCATTCCGCTGGCCAGGGCGATAAAGCCTGCATCACGCCCCATTACTTCTATGATAAAGAGACGATCGTGTGAATAAGCTGTATCGCGCAGTTTGTCTACGGCTTCCATCACAGTATTGATGGCCGTGTCATAACCTATGGTATAATCCGTGCCAAACAGGTCGTTGTCGATCGTGCCCGGTAGTCCGACTATTGGAACGCCATGTTCCCTGCTCAGGATCTTTGCCCCGGTGAAAGTCCCATCGCCACCGATCACCACCAGGGCATCGATACCCATGGCGTTCATCTTGTTGGCAGCTTTCGCACGCCCTTCCTTTTCGTAAAAGGCTTTGCACCTGGCTGATTTGAGGATGGTCCCCCCGCGCTGGATGATGTTCGAAACCGAGCGGCTGTGAAGGGGAACGATCTCCCCGTCGATAAGGCCCTGGAAACCCCTCATCGAACCAACCATCTCAAAGCCTTCATTGATGCCTGTGCGAACGACCGCCCGAATGGCCGCATTCATTCCGGGACTATCCCCCCCCGAGGTAAGAACAGCTATTTTTTTGATGTCTCTCATTGTCTGCAGTGATAAATGGAATGCAAATTTAATAATAGTACTGAGATATGAGTACTGAGATATGAGTATTGAGACA
>JAZBOU010000228.1:0-16923 GCA_036351275.1 Bacteroidales bacterium | reverse complement strand
ATTTGCCGGGTTTGGGTACAGGAAAGCATCTGTTCTGTCATTTTCTATCCAGGGTATGTCGGTTGTTATTCCATTTTCATTAAACAGATCAATGTTGCTAATGGGGAAATCTCCTAGATGGTTCCAAATATCCATCCACTTCGTGCCATAATGGTCGATAATTACCTTCCGGATCTGGTTTTCACTTATTCCAGAATTTGACATGTCATAGGTCATCCAGTCACTGCCATCAAATGAAACCAGGCCACGCCCCATGCCAACTTCAAAATAACCGCAGGCAAGCCATTTGGTGCCATTTTCATCAATTGCAATGGATTGGACGATATCATCCGGCAGACCAGAGTTCGTTGTATTGTAAACGGTCCAGTTAGCACCGTCGAAAGCAGCCATCCCCAAGCCGGTAATCCATTTGGTGCCGTTTTCATCTATCGTAATATCCAGTACTACATCAGCCGGAAGGCCGGAATTCAGCATGTTGTATACCGTCCAGTTCGTTCCGTCAAATGATGCCAGTCCGCCATCCAAAGTCCCTATCCACTTTGTTCCATCGTTGTCTATAGTGATACACATGATCTCATCTGAAGGCAGTCCGGAATTCCCGGTATTGTATAGGACGCAGTTGCTCCCATCGAAGCTTAGCAAACCATCTTCACGATATCCAATCCACTTGGTGCCATTGCTTTCCACAGCCAATGACAATATCCAATCTTCATCAATAGAAGGAAGGCAGGAGTTTGTTGTATCGTAAATAGCCCAATCCGATCCATTATATGATAAAAGCTCCCCATTCATGGAGAGCATCCACATCGTTCCGTTGTCATCTTCGGCAAAAGCGGTAATGAAGCGGTTTATGATGGGGCTATTTGAGCTGTTATATTCAGACCATAAACCATCTTTAAAGGTAACAACGCTTGAGTGAGGACCAAAGAAACTGGCACAGCCTATCCAGATGGTACCTTCGCTATCACATTCCAATGCAGTAATGAATTCGCTTGTCAGACCTGAATTTGAACAGTTTATTATGGTCCAGGTGGCATCATCGAATGTTGCCAGACCATTTAAGGTAGCAATCCACTTCGTTCCCTCATCATCAATTTCGAGCTTGCGTACATAGTTGCTGGGTATGCCTGAATTCGATTCATCGTAAGCAGCCCACGTGCTGCCATCAAATGAGGCTAAACCACCATCTAAACCTACACCAGACCCGTCGGTCATTCCGATCCATTTTGTGTCTTCTTCATCAATAGCAATACTTGTTACGTCATCATGGGGCAGACCTGAATTATCGGGTGTATAGTGTGTCCAGTTCATGCCATCAAAAGCTCCCAGCCCATAACTGCAACCAATCCATACTACGCCATTGCTTTCCACTGCAACACTTGTTGGATAATCACTTGGAATGTCAGAATTTGATTCATCATAAACAGTCCAGTTCGTTCCGTCAAATACGGCCAATCCCCCACCAAAGGTGCATATCCATTTATTGTCATCCTCGTCTACGTAAATAGAATAAACGTCATTGTCGGGTAAACCGGAATTGGATGTGTTATAATTAGTCCAGTTGCTGCCATCAAAGGCACAAAGTCCTGCTCCTTCACATGAAAACCATACAATACCTGAATTGTCGATTACCAGTGAACCGACAGTGTCACTGGGCAAGCCTGAATTACTCCTGGTATAGGTCATCCAGTTGTTATCATCAAAAACGCTGAGACCGCTAAAGGACCCTACCCACTTATTACCGTCCTGGTCAACTGCGACTGATGTAACTAAATTGGAAGGTAAATCTGAATTTGCCCTGTTGTAAAAAGTCGTTGAAAGTGAAGTTTGCGAGATCTTGACCAGCCCTCCACCAGCGGATGCATACCATATGTTTTCTCCATCGAAATAAAGGTCAGTTCCCCACGTATTACTGCTGTAATTGATCCAGTTTGGATACTGGGCACTGATGTTGTTTAAAATAAAAAAAATGGTAATGATAAAAAGGAATAGCTTTTTCATAGTTATTGATGTTTGGTTAACAATTTAAGTTCACCTTTAGTTATAATTGGTATGTGCAATATACTGCATTTTGGATTATGTATTGTTTTTTTATGTAGCTGACATTAATTTCGATATACTTAAGGTTTTTGATAAGAGATGCTGGCTGCCGGCTAACGGATTTCATTTTGCGATTATCCTCACTTCCCCATCCCACACATCACATACCGCATACCGATTATTATAATTGAAAAAATTTTTTATTTCGAAAGAAAGGCGTACTTTTGCAGCCCAATTTAGATGGCCTGGGGATATTTTTCTTATCCTGCTGTACCACAGGTTGTTCATATTAAGTTTAACCCATCCGACACCTCCGGGTACAGGGAAAGGACGGATACAAGTAAAGTCATATGACTGACGAAACGAAGAAAACCAGGGACGAAGCTCCTGTAGAAGAGGAAGTTAAAGCAGAAGAGCCCGTCGTTGAAGAAACACCTGCCAAAGAAGAACCAATGGCAGAAAAAAAGGCCGAAGATCCCGCTGAAGAAGAAACACCCGCGGAAGAAGTAAAAGAAGAAACACCCAAGGCCGAAACTCCCGAAGAAGAAGCGAAAGAAGCATCTGCCGAAGCTAAGGAAGAAGAACCCCCTGCAGAAGAAAAAGCAGCAGATGAACCTGTAGCTGAGGTTAAGGAAGAAAAAGCTGAGGAGCCAACGGAAGAAGCCCCGGAGCCGGAAACCGAAAAGAAAGAAACTCCATTAGCTGAAGAGCCCTCCTCCGCTGAAGCTTCGGAGGACAAGGAAGAGAAGCCTGAGAAAAAAGCTGCCAGAAAGGATGCTGCCAAGGCTGACGATGCTTTCGACTGGAATGCGATCGGTAAGAAAATGGATAGTTATTCAGAGAAGGAAAGGTCCGATCTCGAAGATATCTACACCAAGACCATGAGCTCCATCGTTGAGCATGAAGTGATCGATGGTACTGTAGTTGCCAAGAACAACCGCGAAGTTGTAGTGAACATAGGCTTCAAATCCGACGGTGTGATCCCTGTGAATGAATTCCGCTACAATCCCAACCTCAAGGTTGGTGATACCATAGAGGTGTACGTTGAAAACCAGGAAGACCCATCAGGCCAGCTGTTGCTCTCACACAAGAAAGCCCGCATCCTGAAATCATGGGACCGCATCAATGCAGCATTCGAAAAAGATGAGATCATCAATGGTTATGTTAAATGCAGGACCAAGGGTGGACTTATCGTAGATGTATTTGGTATTGAGGCCTTCCTTCCGGGTTCGCAGATCGACGTGAAACCGATACGCGATTATGACATATTTGTCGATAAAACCATGGAATTCAAGGTGGTTAAGATCAACCATGAATATAAGAATGTCGTGGTTTCTCATAAAGCCCTGATCGAGGCTGAACTGGAACAGCAGAAAGCTGAGATCATGGCAAAACTCGAAAAAGGACAGGTACTGGAAGGTACGGTCAAGAACATTACTTCCTATGGTGTATTTATCGACCTGGGCGGTGTTGACGGACTGATCCACATCACCGACCTTTCCTGGGGCCGGATCAATCATCCGGAAGAGATCGTTAACCTCGACGAGAAGATCAAGGTCGTTATCCTTGACTTCGACGATGAGAAGAAACGTATTGCCCTCGGACTCAAACAGCTTACTCCTCATCCTTGGGATGCACTCGACGAGAAGCTCAGTGTGGGTGACAAAGTGAAAGGGAAAGTCGTTGTGATCGCCGATTATGGTGCGTTCATCGAGATCGCTCCGGGCGTGGAAGGACTTATTCACGTATCTGAAATGTCCTGGTCACAGCACCTGCGCACAGCACAGGATTTCCTGAAAGTGGGCGACGAGGTAGAAGCCGTGATCCTGACACTCGACCGTGAAGAAAGAAAGATGTCGCTCGGCATGAAACAGCTTATCCCGGATCCGTGGGAAGATATCATGACCAAGTATCCGAAGGATTCCAAGCATACTGCAACCGTGCGTAATTTCACCAACTTTGGTATTTTCGTTGAACTTGAAGAAGGTGTTGACGGACTGATCCACATTTCCGACCTCTCATGGTCGAAAAAGATCAAGCATCCGGCCGAATTTACCAAGATCGGTGAAGATATCGAGGTTGTTGTACTTGACGTGGATGTTGAGAACCGTCGCCTGAGCCTCGGTCACAAGCAACTCGAAGAAAATCCCTGGGACGTATTTGAAGGTATATTTACCGTTGGTTCGGCCCACAATGCCACTATCATAAACAAGAATGACAAAGGTGGTGTGGTTGCCTTGCAATATGGGGTTGAGGGATTCGTCCCGAACAGGCACCTGCAGAAAGAGGACGGAAGTACAGCCAAGGCTGATGAGACCCTCGATTTTGTTGTGATCGAATTCTCGAAAGAGAACAAGAAGATCATTCTTTCACATACAAGGACCTTCCAGGAAAGGACAGCTTCTGAAAAAGCACGTGAAGAAGCCAAGGAAAAACAGGCTCATCGTACAGCGCGCAAGTCAGTTAAGAAACTTCAGGACAACCTGGAGAAAACCACCCTCGGCGACCTTGACGGACTGGCCAAGCTGAAAGCTGAAATGGAACAGGCAGAAAAAAAGGAAACCCCTGCTGCCAAACCCAAGGCCAAAGCAAAGAAAGAGGAAGCCCCTGCTGAGGAAGCCGCAAAAGAAGCAGAACCTGCGGAAGCCAGGAAGGAAGAGCCTGAAGAAGAAAAGAAAGACGAAAAGAAAGCTGCTAAAACTAAAGCTGCCAAGAAAGAGGAACCTAAAAAAGAAGAACCTGAGGAAGATGAAGCTCCTGAAGCTTCTGAAGAAAAGAAGGAAGAATAGGATCCTCCTCTATGATAACAGGGTGATCGCATTTGCTGCGGTCACCCTTTTTTTTTATCTTGCAGTGTGACTTTCTCCGTATCCATACTTGGCAGTGGTGCAGCCATACCCCTGACCCATCGCAATCCCAGTGCCCAGCTGGTCGATGTGCATGGCCAGCTTTTTCTTTTCGATTGTGCGGAAGGAACACAGGTGCAATTGAGAAGGCAGCATATCAGCATTCAGAAGATCGACCATATTTTTATCACCCACCTTCATGGTGACCATTATTTCGGCCTGATGGGGATGATCACCACTCTTCACCTGCTAGGCAGGGAGAACGAACTGAATATTTATGCATATTACCAGCTGGAGGAGATCATACAGAAACATCTCCAGGCATCCCAGACAGTATTACGTTATCCACTGATATTCCATGCCATCGATCCGGAGAAGCACAACATGATCATGGATGGTAAATATGCTACGGTAAGCACCATTCCCATGAGCCACAACTTCCCGACCTGCGGTTTCCTTGTCAGGGAGAAGGAGGCACAACCGAACATCCGCAAAGACTTCCTGGTGGGGAAAAAACTGGCGAATGAGGATTATAAAAAAATAAAAGACGGGGAGGACTACATCGATAAGGACGGGAAAGTATATGCAAATGCCGACATTACCAGGCCACCACGACCTCCCCGTTCATATGCGTATTGCACCGATACTGCATATGATGAATCAATTGTACCCATTGTAAAGGATGTTGACCTGCTTTATCACGAGGCAACTTTCATGGACGACAGGAAAAAAGATGCAGCCGAAAAATACCATTCCACAGCAAGCCAGGCAGCTGCCATCGCAAAGCTGGCCGGAGCGAAAAAACTGGTGCTGGGTCATTTTTCTGCAAGGTATAAGGACCTGGATGGGTTGCTTGCCGAGGCGAAAGAGGTTTTCCCGGCAAGTGTGCTGGCGGAGGAAGGCATTACGCTTTCGCTTTAATCATTAAATCCCCTGGCTATTTCTTCAACGCATCAAAAAGAATCTCTACCGGATGATATGCCTTCCTGCCTGTTCCATCCTTGATCTGGTGTCGGCAACTGGTTCCCGCAGCCGCAATAAGTACATTTTCCGAAGCACTGCGAACGGCAGGGAAAAGTACCATTTCCCCCACTTTCATAGAAAGTTCATAGTGCTCCTTTTCGTAGCCGAATGCCCCGGCCATGCCGCAGCAACCCGATTTTATCTCCTCAACGGAATAATTCTCCGGAAGCTGCAGCATATCAACGGTATGCTGCACCAATGACAGGGCCTTCTGGTAACAATGCCCGTGCAGGATGATCTTTTTCCCGACTGATGTGAATAAATGTCTGCTGATATTCCCTTCCCTGATCTCGTTTGCCAGAAATTCATCGATAGTATGGCAATTTCCTGCAAGTTCAATTGCTTTTTCCTTCATTTCTTCACCAACCAGTTCCGGGTATTCATCCCTGAAGGTGAGTATGCCCGAAGGTTCTATCCCAATGAGGGGTGTATCCACATTCACAATATCCGACAATGTTTCCACATTATGTCTGGCAAGTTTTGCCGCTTTTCGCACAAGCCCCTTCGAAAGAAATGTCCTGCCGCTGAACTTATGTTTTGGTATTATAACTTCATATCCAAGGGCTTGCAGTAATTTCATGGCAGTTATACCTATTTCGGCGTCGTTGTAATTCGTAAACTCGTCAGCGAAAAGATAGAGGCGTCTGGTGTCAGGCGTCAGGCTTCTGGCTTTGTTCCTGCTAGCCCAGGATCGCAGTGTCGTTTTATACAGGAGCGGAATACTTCTTTTTGGAGCAAATCCCAGCATTTTCTTCATCATGCCGGATATGAAATGCTTGCGCATCGCGGCATTATACAGCCAGGGAAGCATCGCGCCCAGTTTGTTCATCTGGCCGATATAAGCGATCGCCCTGGTTCGCAGGGGTATGCCGTTGGCATCGTAATAGTGTTGCAGGAACTCGGCCTTGTATTTGGTAATGTCTACATTGGAGGGGCATTCCGACTTACAGCCTTTGCAGGAGAGGCAAAGGTCCATTACTTCGTATATTTCCTTATGGTCGAATGGATTTTTCTTTTCCGAATGGGTCAAAAACTCCCGGAGGATATTTGCACGGGCCCTGGTGGTATTTTGTTCATCACGTGTGGCCATGTAGCTTGGGCACATGGTGCCGCCCATCAACTCCGACTTTCGGCAATCGCCTGATCCGTTACATTTTTCCACTGATCTCAGGATATCCTTGTCGGCAGAGAAGTCAAATACGGTTTTCAACATCCTGCCGTCCTGCCCCGGGGAGTAGCGCAGACTGGTGTTCATGGGGGGAGTGTCGATGATCTTACCCGGGTTGAATATGTTAGCGGGATCCCAGGTCTTCTTGACTTCCTTTAACAATGCGTAGTTCTCCTCACCGATCACGTCGGGAATGAAACACCCCCTAAGCCTGCCATCGCCGTGCTCCCCGCTCAGCGAGCCCCGGTATTTTTTTACCAGCATTGCCGTTTCTTCACCGATGATCCTGAAGAGTTCAACATCTTTTGGGTCTTTGAGGTTAAGTACCGGCCGCAGATGCAATTCCCCGGTTCCGATATGTGCGTGGTAAACGCAGTCAAGTCTGTGTTTTTCTAAAATCTTTCTGAAATCCTCCATGTAGGCGGGCAGGTCTTCCGGCTTCACGGCTGTATCCTCGATCACCGCCACAGGTTTCGCATCGCCGGGCATATTCGACAGTACACCAAGTCCTGCCTTGCGCAATGCCCATACTTTCCTGATTTCTTCACCAAATACCAGCGGGAAATGGTACCCATAACCCAGTCCGCGCATCTCAGTTTCCATTTTACCTGCGATCAGCAGTATCTCCTCCTTCGATTCACGGGCAAATTCCACGATGAGCAAAGCCTTAGGGTCCCCATGGAGGAAAAACCTGTTCTTCTGCTGGCTGATATTTCCTTTTGTGAGCTCCAGGACCCTGTCATCCATGAGTTCAACGGCACCAGGTTTGTATTTCAGGGCAATAAGGTTGCCCTTGAACGCCTCTTCCAGGCTGTTGCAGTGGATGCATACAAGGGCCTTTTCCCGGGGTGGGAGGGGCAGGAGATTTAGCTTAATTTCAGTGATGAAGGCCAGAGTGCCTTCCGAACCCGCAATGAGTGACGAAAAATTGAATGGTCGGGAGTTTTCAGTAAAAGGTTCAGTGTCGAGCAGGAGGTCGAGGGCATAGCCGGTATTCCTCCTTTTTATTTCAGGATCGGGAAAACCCTTACGGATGCCGTCCTGGTGTTTGGGATCAGATAAGAGCGTTCTGATACTCCTGTACAATTCCCCTTCCAGGTTCTTATGCTTGCATTTGGCTTCAAATTCATTTTTATCAAGGGCCTTAAAGAGCACCTCGCTGCCGTCACTCAAAATGGCTTTAACTTCCAGGGTGTGGTCACGGGTACTGCCATAAAGCAAGGAGTGCGCCCCGCAGGCGTTGTTGCCCAGCATACCCCCGATCATACAGCGGTTGGAAGTGGAGGTTTCCGGGCCGAAAAACAGGCCGTGTTTTTCCAGCTCCAGGTTCATCTCATCCAGCACAACGCCGGGCTCCACCCTGATCCAGCGCTCTTCAGCATTGATCTCAAGAATGTGGGTCATATACCTGGAAACATCAGCAACAATGCCTCCTCCAACCACCTGGCCGGCAAGTGAGGTCCCGGCTGTACGCGGAATGATGGAAAGCGAATTCTTTGCCGCAAAATGAACGAGTTCGCGTATATCTTTTGTGTGATATGGCCTGCATACCAGCAGGGGTATCTCACGGTATGCTGAAGCGTCAGTGGCATACTGGAGCCTGTGTGAGAGCGCATCGAAGAGATCGCCTTCAAAGCTGCTTCTGAGATCGTGTAATATGTCGGCAGGGATGCTTTCCATGTCTCGGTTCAGAACATTCCCTCCAGGATCTTCGTCACGGGGATGTTGTAAGGTGCAAAGTTAATCTTATTCAACTTTTCAGATACCGCTTCAGGATGATGCATGCAATTTATCATTGTATTACTGATTTCACCCATGACCTGCTTTCCGTTTTCGGTGAAATCCAAATCAATTATTCTCCCTTTGACTACTGAAACACGGGTCAGTATCTCAGTGTTTGCATGCATTATCTTTCCTTTTACGTCATACCTGGGCGAATAAGCAAAGTTCCATTCCATGGCTGTATATTTTTCTTTTGCCAGCTCCCGAATAGCACGATGGTCTTCTTCATTAAAAGAATAAGGTTCGATATCAATGTAATCCTCATAGGCCTGTTCAATAAGAAGCGCTTTGAAACTTTCCATTGAATAACCCGGCGGAAAGTGACCGATCAGGTTGGTCGTATTATTGTCGACCGAACGTATCGACTTATCCGTGTACCCGGCATGTGCCGGACGGATGCAGCGCCGTAGCAGGGCCATATCCGTGTTAAAGAGCAAGGTGCCATGATGCAATACCCTGTCGTGATGCACATGCTCGGCATTGCCCGAGAATTTCCGCCCTCTGGTAAACAGGCTGCTTTTCCCTTGCAGGACGGCCGGGATCTTCACCTTTTCCAGTGCCCGGATCACGGTTCCCGCATATTTTTGGTAATCGACCAGCCTGCCGCGCTCTCCCTTCAGCACAAGACTGTAATTCAGGTTCCCTTCATCGTGGTATACCGTCCCGCCTCCTGATATTCTTCTGATCACGGGGATATTCTCCTGCCAGGTAAAGAGGATATCGGCTTCGGCAGCTGCTACCTGGTGTTTCCCGACAATCACTGAAGGACGGTTAACCCATAACATGAACACATCCTCGCAGAAGTTTTTCAACACATATTCTTCAGCGGCAATATTGAAATAGGGATCTGTTTCTGTTCTGTTAATGAGGATCATATACGCCTGCTTGAGCAAAAGCTGAAATCACTATCTTTGGTCACCAAAGATCATTAAAGCGATAAAGATAATGAATCATTCCGCAAGCAGACTTTTTATTGTGCCGATCATTATATTGATCATGACTTCCTGTTCGGTGATGAAACAGGCCAACGAGATGAGAACTTTTGCAAAATGCGAGTTCAGGGTAAAGAATGTTGAGGATGTATACCTTGCAGGAGTAGACATAACCGAAGTGGACCAGTTCAGCGATCTTGATTTTTCGCAGGCGACTGCCATATCCATGCAGGCTATGAAAGGCAAGCTGCCCCTGAATTTTATCCTGAATGTGGAAGTGCGGAATCCAAACGAAGAAAAGGCTTCCATGAATCGTTTCCTATGGGACCTTTATATCGATGATGAACTGATCACGAAAGGGAAAATAGAGAAAGATATTAAAGTGCCTCCTGACGGGGGTATATTCGTATTACCGGTGCAGATCGGTGTCGATCTCTTTGATGTCCTCTCGGGAGAATCATCGGATGCAGTACTGAATTTTGCGATGAACCTCTCGGGCGACGGAACATATCCCAGCCGGGTGAAACTCAGGATCAAACCCACGATCTACATTGCTATGACACAGGTTAAGTATCCGGGATTCTTTACTATTGAGGAGGAATTTGTGTCGGAATAATAAATATTGAATAATGAACATGCCTTGCCTGCCGGCAGGCAGGGAACATGGAATGTTGAATTAGCAACTGGTACACACACCCATCACCCGGCACCTGAAACTTAACATTAATCTCCTTAGGCTCCAGACCCCTCGTAATACCTTGTACGTTATACGTGGTACGATTTTATTATTTTTGCCCTAGCATGAAAAACCTCCGGGTATTTCTTGATAAGAAGATCTTTCAGATCGTGGCAGATGCTGCCAGTGAGCAGGGCGTTGATGCCTATGTGATCGGTGGCTATGTGCGTGACCGGATCATGAAGCGGGAAACCGGTGATATCGATATCGTGGCGATCGGAAGCGGTATCGACCTGGCCAGGAGCGTAGCGGAAAAACTTGGTAAAGGCACAAATGTAAATTATTATAAGAATTTTGGAACGGCCATGCTGCGCTATAAGGATGAGCAGTTATGGGTGATCGAATTTGTAGGGGCCCGAAGGGAATCGTACAGCAGGAATTCCCGAAAACCCGTTGTGGAGGATGGAACACTGGAAGATGACCAGAACCGCCGCGATTTTACCATCAATGCAATGGCCATCAGCCTGCGGCAAAAAGACTACGGGCAATTGCTTGATCCTTTTGATGGATTGGATGATATCAAGCACAGGATCATTCGTACGCCCCTGGATCCGGATATTACATACTCGGATGACCCCCTGCGCATGATGCGTGCCATACGTTTTGCCACCCAGCTACGGTTCCAGATTGAAGAAGGATCTTTTGAAGCAATACAACGCAACAGGGAGAGGATCAAAATCGTGTCGGGGGAGAGGATCGCCGACGAACTGAATAAGATCATCCTTGCCGATAAACCTTCCTATGGTCTTAAACTGCTCGAGCAATGTGGGCTGCTGCAGATCATTTTTCCGCAGTTTGTTGCATTGAAGGGTGCTGAAACACAGGAGGGGAAAGGCCATAAAGACAATTTCTATCATACGCTGCAGGTCCTCGATAACCTTTCGGATCATACCGACAACCTGTGGCTGCGCTGGGCTGCAATATTGCACGATATTGCTAAACCTGTAACAAAAAAATTCGATAAGGCAACGGGATGGACCTTTCACTCACATGAATTTGTCGGGGCCAAAATGGTACCGAAGATCTTCAAGCAGTTGAAATTGCCTTTGAATGAAAAGATGCGCTATGTTCAAAAACTGGTAGCATTGCACCTGAGGCCTATTGTGCTGGCCAAAGACGAGGTTACAGATTCCGCGGTCAGGCGTCTGCTCTTCGAGGCCGGCGACGATATCGACGACCTGATGATGCTTTGTGAGGCCGATATTACATCCAAGAACCCGAACAAGGTAAGGCGATACCTGAATAACTTCAAACTTGTACGTGAGAAGCTTGTTGAAATTGAAGAAAAGGACCGCGTACGAAACTTCCAGCCTCCGGTAAGCGGCGAACTTATCATGGAAACTTTTGGCATCCCTCCATGCCGTGAAGTGGGTGATATCAAAAATGCCATCAAGGATGCCATACTGGACGGGATCATCCCCAATGAGTATGAAGCGGCCTTTGAGTTTATGATAAAAAAGGGAAAGGAAATGGGACTGGGAATAACGAAACACGAATAACGAAACGCGAATAACGAAAATTCCAATGGCCGGTCTCCGGTAGCTGAGAACCAATAGCATGAAGCCAGCAGCTAATGAGAAAAGTGTTGAAATATCTGATTGTTGTCGTCGGCCCCACTGCCATTGGGAAGACTGCTTTTGCGATCAAACTGGCCCAGCACTTCAATACGGAGATCCTTTCAGCCGACTCGCGGCAGTTTTACAGGGAAATGCGAATAGGGACCGCATATCCGGAACCGGAAGAACTTACTGCTGCAAAGCATCATTTCATAGGGAATCTGTCTATCGGTGATAAATACAATGTAGCCAGGTATGAAAGGGAAGCACTGGCACTTCTTGATCAATTGTTTAAAAAGCATGATAAAGTGATACTCACCGGAGGGTCAGGGCTTTATGTCGATGCCGTTTGCAAAGGGATCGATGACCTGCCGGACCCTGACCCTGCTTTAAGAAACAAACTGAAGCAGGAAATGAAACGTATTGGGCTACGGGCATTCGGTGAAAAACTCAAAACACTGGATCCTGAATATTATGAAGTGGTCGACCTGAACAATCCCAACAGGCTGCTCCGGGCGGTGGAGGTATGTATACAGACCGGAGGCACATATACTTCACTGCGTAAAAATGTAAGCAAAGAGAGGCCATTCGCTACCATTAAGATCGGCTTGAATACCGAAAGGGAGGTGCTATTTGAAAAAATTGCCGGACGTGTCGACCGGATGATGGAAAAGGGCCTGCTTGATGAGGTGATCGGATTGCGGGACTACCACGATCAAAATGCACTGAACACAGTGGGTTACAAAGAATTGTATGCTTACCTCGATGGCGAAGTATCGCTGGAGCGGGCAGTGGAAAATATCAAGACCAATACGCGGCGCTATGCCAAACGTCAGCTCACCTGGTTCAAGCGGGATGAAACAATTCGTTGGTTTGAGCCTGAAGACCTCGATAGAGCTATCGAATGGATAAGTTCATTTTAAGAGGAATACGGGAAGACGAGAGTACCTGAATACGAGATTTGTTTTCGATATTATCCCGTCTTCTCGTCTTCCCGTCTTCTCGTATTCCCGTATTCCCGTATTCTCAAATATGATACCTCACAAGCCCGTCCATCGGTGCCTGTTCGATCTTGCCAATAGTGATTCCCGACTTCCATGCTGCTTCATTCAGGATATGGCGGAAATAGTAAGCTACTGAACCTACAAAGCTGACGGGCATTTGTTTGTATCGTGGATATTTCGAGACCGACTCATTGAAGAATGCCGTGAATGATTCATGTATGATCTCACGGACATCGTCATGATGCTCGTGTTTCGACAGGAAGTGTGTAAAGGATGCCATGTAGCCGCTGGGGTTTCCTTCGTTGTAAACCGAGCGCAAGATGTCCTCCAGGCTCAGGCCAAATTCGTTGTCGAAAGCTTGTATCACTTCGCCTGCAAGTTTCTTTTTAAGGTAGGCCTCAAGGAATTTCCTGCCGATGTATGCCCCGCTGCCCTCATCACCGAACATGTATCCAAGAGAAGGCACATTCGCAGTGATCTGTTCACCATCGTATGCACAGGAGTTTGATCCCGTACCCAGTATACATGCTATTCCTTCGTTCCGGCCCAGCAAGGCACGCGCCGCGGCCAGCAGGTCGTGTTGTATCTCTATCTTTGCTTCCGGAAAATACCTGGATAGGGCGGCGCTTACAATGGCACAGTTCTTTTCAGTCGAACAGCCAGAACCATAATAAAATATCTGTTTTATCCCAGCCGCTGATAATTCCGGCAGGAGCTCACCGGCAAGTATTTTATCAAGCTTCTCGGTTGCCATGTAGTAGGGGTTGAATCCCCCGGTATCATGTTTTTCAATAACTTCCTTGTCGAGCAGTACCCAGGTTGTGCTGGTAGACCCGCTATCTGCGATTAGTTTCATAATCCATTTTTTCGCAATAAAAATAGAGTATTTCTTAATTTAGCATACCAAAACCTGGTATTATGAAGAAACATATAGCTATTTTACTCTTTATCGGGCTGTTGATCCTGCCTGTTTTGTCATACGCTCAATTTACGGTTTCAGCCGAACTCAGGCCCAGAGCTGAAATGGACAACGGAACACTGCGGCCTATCCCGGATTCACTGGATACCCGTTATTATATTACGCAGAGGACACGGCTCAAATTTGATTTTAATAAGGAAAAATATCAGTTGAGGTTAAGCATTCAGGATGTCCGTTTCTGGGGGAATGGTGATATATATTCTGCAACGGGCGTTTGGGGCTCAACTGCAGGACTTGACATAAAGGAAGCCTGGTTTAAACTGAGATTTGGGAATCATGCTTCCCTGACAATTGGACGGCAGGTGCTGAAACTTGATGATATGCGTTTGATTGCAAACAGGAACTGGAACCAGTATGGAATGTCGTATGATGCTGTTTCATTTATGTTTAACCGGAACAACTGGTTCCTGACCGCAGCGGTATCATACAATACCAATACGAATCTTGATAATGGCAGAATGGTGCAGTACCCTGAATTTTTCGGGAAGAACAATATTATGAAAACCCAGAATTTTATTCATCTTAAACGAAAGTTCAGCAAGAATTTCAGTGCGTCGATTGTTGCCATTGCCAGCGGTTACCAGCACAGCACCATTGCTTCAACAATATATATCATGGCCACCTATGGCCTTTGGTGGATGTTCGATAATGGTAAATTCGATATCATGAGCAATATGTATATGCAGGGTGGCAAAGGTCAATCAGGAAAGGACGTTATGGCCTATATGCTCACGCTACACCCGGGGATCAAATTCGGGAAGGTCAGGATCGGAATAGGAGGGGACTACCTCTCGGGCGATAATGCTGAAAAGGATGATTATGGTGAAAAGGAAAAAACCTTCAACACTATGTATGGTATCGGATTTAAGTACTATGGTTACATGAACTACTATACTTACATGAAAGCAAGTACTGCAAATGGAGGCTTGATCGACATCTATCCAAATGTTAAGATCCCCATAAACAAAAAGCACATCCTGACGCTGGCATACCATGCCTTTTATCTGGCAAATCCGGTCGTGGTAAAGTCAGAGGTTATCGATAATACTGATATGGGCTCGGAATTCGACCTGATGTATACCTATAAGATCCTGCCGGAACTTACCCTGCAGGCCGGTGCATCCCATTATATTACAACGGAAACTTTTAAGAAGGTAAAAGGCGTGAATGGCAGTGAGATCCGTACACCATACTGGGTATGGACGATGATCACCTTTACGCCGGAACTGTTTAAAAACTAGGAGTTTGGCATTAGGCGTTAGGCTTCTATGATTTTAGATGCTGGATTTTGGATGTTGGATTATTTCAGATTTCTGACTTCAACTATCAGATTTCAGATATAACCCCGTCTTCCGTACTTCGCATCGTTGTATAATTATTACCCAGTTCTTACCTTTCGTACAGGCAACCGTACAGGTGGTAAATTGCCGTTTGCTTCCTCTTTTATATATAGGTAACTTTAAAACTGCACGCACCTAATATAATTTTCCGGAGGAAACCCTGATGAAAAAATACGGAAAAATGCTGATCGTCGACGACAGCGAAAATACCCTGCACGTGCTGCGTTCATGGTTCTGCGACCATTTCAATCATATCGATTGCGAAAAGAACCCCAACCTGATCCCATCCTATATTTCGCGGATGCGCTATGATGTTTACATTATACGTATGAATTATAAAAGTGGTGTTCATAACGGGAATGAAGGCATTTACTGGATGAACCGTGTCTTCGAGCTGCAGCCCGGGGCAGCTGTGATCCTTGTGAGTGCAAATGGAAATGTTGAAACTGCAGTGAGGGCAATTAAAGAAGGAGCAGTTGATTTTCTGCTGAAGCCCCTGAGCAAGGAGACCATCCATGAGGCGGTTTTTAAGGCTTGCAGATCCACACGCAGCGATATCAGGGTAGCGGCTAAAAAAGCTTACGACAGGCGAAAGCCGGGTGTGAACATCATCGGGTCATCGGAAGCGATCAAGAAGGTTTTGCATCAGGTTGAAAAGATCGCGCGTACAGATGCAAACGTATTGATCACCGGCGAGAACGGAACTGGTAAAGAATTGGTGGCACGTGCTATACATAAAGCTTCTCATCGGGCATCCGGTCCTTTTGTAAGCGTAGATATGGGGTCCATTACCGGCACTCTTTTCGAAAGCGAACTCTTCGGTCATACCAAAGGTGCCTTCACGGATGCCCATGAAGCAAAGGCAGGACGTTTTGTAATGGCCGACCAGGGCACGCTCTTTCTCGATGAGATCGGGAACCTTCCTCTGGAAATGCAGCCAAAGATATTATCTGCATTACAGAACCGGCAGGTGGTCAGGGTGGGCAGCAATGAGGCGGTCCATGTTGACATACGTTTACTTACGGCAACGAATATGCCACTCGACCGTATGGTGCGCGAAGGAGGGTTCAGGGAGGATCTGCTTTACCGCTTTAACACCATAAGCATACATGTGCCTGCGCTCAGGGAACGCAAGAGCGATATCAGGCCACTGTTCCACTATTTTAAGGAGAAATTTGAATCCCGCTATGCAAAGAAATGCCTGGAGGTGAAAGCTGGAGTTTTTGAAAAGCTGGAATCATGGCACTGGCCGGGAAATATCAGGGAACTGGAACATGCGGTGGAAAAAGTTGTGATCATGTGCGAGAACGGAGCCATCACCCCCGACGACTTTATCTTTAACCTCAATGGCAATGCTGTTCTGGCATCAGGAATGGAATCGCTCAACCTGGAAGAGAATGAAATGCGCATTATCAACAAGGCTATTGTGAGTTGCAGCGGGAATCTTTCCCAGGCATCCAGGGTTTTGGGCATTACCCGTAAAACCCTTTATAATAAGATCAATAAATACGGGATAT
>JAZBOU010000227.1:0-15766 GCA_036351275.1 Bacteroidales bacterium | reverse complement strand
TTTTTTTACATAAGACAGAAGAATGAAGAAGTAGATATCAGATCGCGAAGTAGATTGTAGATTGCTAAGTCTTCTTTCTTCTCTCTTCTTTCTTCTCTCTTCTATCGCCTTCTAAATTCCAGTCTATACTATCTCCTTCAAAACTCTACTCCTAACGATCTCTTTTCAAGTCTCAGGTTCTTCTATGCTGTATCCACGCCTGCTGTGCATTTTGGAGTAAGGGAATTTATTGTGCGCAGTCAGGAAGGCTATATTTATCTTAGAAGAAATGGGATTTCTATCCTGATATCCTCGGAAGAAGAGCCGATGTAAAAAGTATATTCACCTTTTGGCAAATAGTATTTTCCTTTTTCAGGGTCCCATCTTTCGAGATGGTTTACATCTATGGCGAATCTGTATTCCGTATTCTTATCAAATCCGTCGAAGGAAGGTGATACGGAATGGAATCCGACAAGGGTCTTTCCCGGGCTTCCCGGAATTCTGTCAGGATGCTGGCAATATACCTGGATCACCTCTCTGCCATAATTGCCATGTTCACTTATTTCCAGGTTGAAAACAACTTCCGAACCATTGTAGTCAAGCTCTGCGTTCAGATATTCAAACTCACTGTACGACAATCCATATCCAAAGGGGAAAAGCACTTCCCCTTCAAAGAATCGATAGGTTCTGCCCTGCATACTGTAATCATCGAAGGGAGGAAGGTCGGCGGTACTTTTATAAAATGTGACGGGCAGCCTTCCGGATGGGTTTTCATCCCCGAAAATTATGTCGGCAAGGGCATTACCGCCCTGCTCACCCGGATACCATGCGAACAGGAGGGCATCGGCCAGTTCGGCCACTTCGGGCATGGCAATGGCGCTGCCCCCCGTAACGACCACCACAAGCTTCTTTTCCGGGTTCTTTTCTTTCAGTTTCCTGATGAATTCCACCTGGTTTTCCGGCATTTCAATGTTTGTACGGTCGCCGCCCTCAAGGTTTAGCATGGCATCGCCCTGCTCACCCTCCAGCAAGCGGTTGATGCCAACAGCAGCAATGATCACATCTGCGAAACCGGCGTGCCAGAAACCATAAAAAATGCTGTCATTATTTAATAACACCCCGGTCGTATAGTCAACAGCAATTGCAGGGCCGGCCTTTTCCACTATCCCTTCAAGTATGGTGACCATCTCGCCGGAATAGCCGTTATAATTGCCCGCCAGCACCGAGATGTCGGCCGCCATAGGCCCGGTAACAAAGATGTTGTTGATACTATCCCTGTTAAGGGGAAGCACGCCATCATTCTTTAGCAACACGATCGATTTCACGGCCGCTTCCCTGGCCAGCTCTTTATGTTTTTCGCAGTTCACCACCGATAGATCTATCCGGGCCCATGGATTCAGGCTGTCGGGATCGAAAAGGCCAAGCCGAAAGCGGGTTTTCAGGAGTGGTTTAAGTATTTCGTTAATGACGGCTTCACTTACAAGTCCTTTTTCAACGGCTGCCGGCAGGTAGGAGTATAGATAGCCGCAGTTGAGGTTCACACCTGCAAGGGCTGCCATGGCTGCAGCTTCTTCTTTGGTATCGACCACTTTGTGCCTTAACCAGATATCATCAAGCGCCCAGCAGTCGGAAACGACGTGACCATCAAAGCCAAACTCATCCCTGAGGATATCCTTCAGCAGGTAAGGGCTGCCGCAACAGGGTTCGCCGTAAGTGCGGTTGTAGGCACACATCACGGCTTCAACATCGGCATCGACCAGTGCCCTGAAGGCCGGAAGATAGGTTTCCCTGAAATCGATCTCATCGGGAACCGCATTAAAACGGTGCCGGCTTTCTTCCGGACCGCTATGCACCACATAATGCTTGGCACAGGCAGCCAGCTTCAGGTATTTTGGATGATCACCCTGCAGGCCACGTACAAAGGCAGTGCCTATGATTGAAGTTAACAACGGGTCTTCCCCATAGGTTTCCTGCCCGCGTCCCCAGCGCGGGTCGCGGAAGATGTTCACGTTGGGCGACCAGAAGGAGAGGCCCATATTCTGTGCGCGGTACCCCTTTGCCACAGCAGCCTGATGTTTTGCCCTCGCTTCATCCGAGATCGCTTCCGCTACGCGGAAAACAAGGTCCGGATCGAAGGTGGCGGACAGGCCGATGGCCTGCGGGAACACTGTTGCCTTTCCTGCACGTGCAACACCATGCAGGCTTTCGCTCCACCAGTTGTATGCCGGGATGCCAAGGCGCTCAATGGCCGGGCTGTTGTAGAGCATCAGGGCTGCTTTTTCTTCCAGCGTGAGCCTGCCGATGAGATCATTCACACGGTCTGCAGTATTTACCGAAGGGTCGAGGTAGGGGTAGGTGTAGTTTTGTGCGTACGAGAACGATGTTAACAGTATGAAAATGATGGGAGTCAGGCATCGTAAATTCAGGTTTCTCGCTATGCTCGAAATGATAATCGGGTCTTTAATGTGCATGTTTTTGTTCTATAATGTAGTTTCAGCTTTGTTTATCAGATAGCTTTTCCCCTGCATACGAAGCTCAAGCAACATTTCTCCTTCATTATCCAGAAATTCACAGGACACTTCAAGGCTGTGTCCGCCGGGTTTGACCATCAGCTGGTTTTTGTCAAGGCTGAACGACTTGAGCAATTGCCAGTGCGGGGAATATACACCGGCAAATTCACCTTCGTATTTCATGTGTTCTCCTTCATTCAGTTTTACCGGGATGGTGATCAGACGGTTTCCCCCGATCGCTATTTCGGGATTGATCACCGTGCCCTTTTGGGCAGTAATAATGAAATGCAGCAGCTGTTCTTCTCCGTCATTGTTAAAAGCCCCTGTGCTTATTGACGGTTCACCCGGCTGCCTTTCCTTATATTCATGGGTGATCCTGCTTACCCGTATATGCTGCAAAGCAAAAGTACTGTCGTAGTTTCGTGTGAGTGTAAATTCCGTGTGTACATCCTCCATAAGCGATCTCTGCTCTTCGGTGAACACCCCCTTCATCCTGGCCTCTTCCCAGAGGGAGATGGCTGCCAGGATCTCATCGGTATATCCATTTTTCACCAGGGCATCATAAGAGGTAACAAAGGCGAACCCGGCGTTAAAAGCAGCCGAACGCGCCAGGAGCCAGTTGATATCCTCGATGCTGGTCTCGGGTTTCATCAGGAACCACCCCAGCATGTTCGGGATGTAATTTCGGTCGAAGTATTTCTGGTTCTTCAGGCGGTATTCGGTCTGGCTTTCACGAAACCCGGCGTACCAGGGTTCTCCCCAGTTCATGCGGGTGAAGATATGCCAGAAATAATGCGAGGAACGACTGGCATCGGCAATGTAATGGTCCCTTATTCCCTGATCGAGATGATCGTACCATGCTTTGGCAAACAGGATCTCACCGTAATTTCCCATTCCTGTCGACCGGCATCCTTCCAGCCCGTCGAAGGAGATCTGCCTCACCCCGGTTTCATTATAAAGGTCGGCGATGTTCTCTGCGATCTCAACAGTCAGGTCGGGGTTGGACAGGAACACCTTGTAGGCATGGTCGGCAAGTTTGAATATCGTATCCATTTTGCTGTGCCGTGCAGGCAGGGTCCCGAAACTTCCCCTCCGGCATTCGAGCAGCCGCCAGGGTTCTGTTTCGCTCACCGCCGCGTAGCGGATGATCTCATCCCCAATCCTTACAGCTTTAAGGTAGTTGTTCCTGAACTGGTTAAAGCTGGAGGGATCTTTGATAAGGATCTCCTTTCTCGATGCACTGATCCCCTCTGATAATACTGAATATCCGGTCATTGCAAGCCGCCTGTCAGGGACGGGCGTGACGTATGCATCATTGGTAGTGATGAAGTTCGACAGGGTGTGCAGGCCGATGGCGATGCCATGTGCAGAAGCTTTATCCACACAATATTTCAGGCCTGCCCTGCCCTTCGGAAAAAAACTCTTCTTCAGCTCAAAATGCCCCCAGCTTTCAAAAGGGTCGCCGTGGTAGAGGTATTTCAGCCCGGCTTTCCGGCAGTAGTCCAGCGCCAGGTCGATGTCTTCTTCCCCGAAACCCATGATCATATATGCCGATGCTGCTTCGGGAGCCAATTTGCTCCAGGTGCCGTTGAGTTCGGGGTGGGGCAGCCCCTCCCGGACTTCTATGATAGAAATGCTTTGCAAAACCGCTTCTGGCCGGGTCCCGAAAAATGCAATGGCTGAACCGATCAATCCATTATCATCATAGGCCCTGACCAGGTAATTATCAAAACCCCAGTTTTCAATCCTTCTGTCGACATATCTTCGCCTGCAATAGGCATGCATAACACTACCTCCATCAACAGGCCTTGCAGCTTCGATGCGGTAAAGGGTATGCGCAATGCCCCCTTTTTTCAGGTCGGCATATTCCTCCTGGTCGAAATAGTCCATTTCGGGCATCACATCGTTCTCCAGCCAGGGGTAACCGCCCAGGGTCTTTGGGTTCAGCGACTGCAGGCCGATGGCGAAATCAGTGTTCCTGACCACTCCCACGGTCTCACCGATCGTTTTATCGATACTGGTATAGACGGGACCCCAGATCAGCAGGTCGGGCGTACGGCTTCCCTTGATATTAATGAGTTCGAAACGCAGATATTCCCCGTATTCTTTCATGCTTATCTTTACTTCCATGTCATCCTGAAAATAGAAGTAGAGCATATTTTCAGCTTCTTTCATCTCCATGGCCACGGGGTGGATGATGTTACCATCACAGCGCAGGTGGATAAGGTAGGATATGGAGTCGGGGTGGAGGTAATCTGTTCCCTTGTCAAGATCATACAGGCTTGAGATCAGGCCCTCATCATTCATGACGATTCCCAGGTCGCCGGCGATGAGTTCGATTTTCTCTGTGCGCTCAAAGGAACAGGAACCAAGGATGATGACAAGCAGAACAAAGTAGAGGTAGCGGATTTTCATAAGGGAGAATTTGAATATAAATTTAAATTAATTTTACCACGAAGAACGCAAAGGATATCACAAAGAACACAAAGAACTGACTTTGCGCCCTTAGCGAGCTTCTTCGTGCTCTTTGCGGTCAATAAAATATTTCTTCCTTAGCCGATACATGATATTATGAAGCGATTTCTCCTGGTATTTCTTGCTCTGCTCATTTTCCAATTGAGTGATGCCCAACCTGACACCCTCGTCATACAAACCTTCAGCTGGGATGACCCGAGCCCGGAGGGATGGAGCGCTCCATACCGTGGCACCTTCGACTTTCCCGATGATGACCGCACCTGGGAAAAGATCCTCATGGTGCGCAAGCTGAAATGCGACTCGGCTACCAGGGGCGACCAGTACCCCTGCGGCGAATGGGATTATCATACCCACACCATGGTATACCTGCCGGATGGCGATACTTTGGAAGGTTTCGAGCTCGGAAGCTTCATCACCCCTTATGGGAAAAGGTTGAAAATGGGAGGGGAGGCAGGATGGACCTGGGTATATGACGTGACCGACTATGCCCCTTTGCTGAAAGGCAAAGTGGATCTGAAATCGGGCAACAACCAGGAACTGCTCGACATGAAATTTATGTTCATCGAAGGCACCCCGCCCCGTGATGTTATTTCTGTTCAGAACCTCTGGCCGCAGGGATTGTATAAGTATGCCCACCTGGCCGATGACTCCCTCCTCACGGCCCGGGAGATCTTACTCGACCCACAGGCTGAAGGCTATATGCTCCGGGCCAGGATCTCCGGGCACGGGCATAACGGGCCACGCAACTGCTGCGAATGGGACAGCAAAACGCATACATATTATATAGGCGACTGGGATCATTTCCGCTGGAATGTATGGACCGACTGTGGCTTCAATGCCATCTATCCACAGGGAGGCACCTGGCCTTTCGACCGGGCAGGATGGTGCCCCGGGACCAGGGTGGATGAACACGACTTTGAGCTTACGCCTTTCGTGCACCCGGGTGATACCATCACCATCGATTACGGCATTGAAATGTATAAGGATAATGGGGAAAAAGACGGTGAATTCCGCATGTCGCACCAGCTATTCACCTACGGGCCGCCAAATTTCAACGTAGATGCCTGCATAGAGGATATCCTGGCTCCCAGCGATAAGGATGTGTACAGCAGGATCAACCCCATCTGTTCCAATCCCATCATCGTGATCCGGAACCTGGGTAAGGTCCCCCTCAAAACCGCCGTAATAAAATACGGACTAAAAGGAGGTCCGGAAGCAAGGTATACCTGGGCCGGACACCTTGAATTTTTAGAAAAGGAGCAGGTTGTCCTTCCGGCGCCCGACTGGCAGAACTTCGAAGGAAAACTGGCGTTTGAGGTAAAATTGCTGGATCCCAACGGCGAAACAGATGAGCGACCGCAAAACAACAGCATGCGCTCAGTGGTGGTAGCACCTGAGGTCCTTCCGGACGAATTCATCCTCTACATCGAGCCCAACGACCTGGACCGTGATCGCGACAACTCCTATTTCCTTACTGATGAATGTGGTTCAGTGGCATATGCCAGGGAAGACTTCACCTCCGACACCCTCTTTATGGATAAGGTCAGCCTGGAGCCGGGATGTTACGAATTCCGCCTCACCGACAAAGTTGAGGACGGCATGAACCGCCACTGGTGGTACTATTACGAAAACCCTGAAATGATGGGGAAGAACGGCAGGATCGAGATACATGACATGAATGGAAATGTGATCAGGAAGTTTCCTTACGACTTCGGACAGGAAATCCTTTACCGCTTTGTGGTAAAATGAGTGCCGAGTTCCGAGTGCCGGGTTCGGGTGTTGAATGAATCATTTTACTATTTTTGCGCAATGGCAAATAATGAGGACTTTTTTAGAAAAGTAATATCCCATGCAAAAGAGTATGGGTTTGTGTTTCCATCGAGTGAGATCTACGATGGATTGAGTGCTGTTTACGACTATGGTCAATACGGTGTTGAACTAAAAAACAACATCAAGGATTACTGGTGGAAAGCCATGGTTCAGCACCATGAAAACATTGTGGGTGTTGATTCGGCCATCTTCATGCATCCCACTGTCTGGAAAGCTTCCGGCCATGTTGATGCTTTTAACGATCCCATGATCGACAACAAGGACTCGAAAAAGCGCTACAGGGCAGATGTGCTTGTTGAAGACCATATCGCCAGGATCGAGGCCAAGATCGAAAAGGAAGTGAATAAAGCTGCCAAACGTTTCGGCGAAAGCTTCGATGAGGAGCAATTCGTTACTACGAATCCGAGGGTAGTCGGCTATAAGGAAAAGATCGAAGACATCAAGAAGCGCCTATATGCTGCCATGGACAGCGATGACCTTCCCGGCATCAAGGCCCTTATCGAAGACCTGGAAATTGCCTGTCCCGTTTCCGGTTCACGCAACTGGACGGATGTGAGGCAGTTCAACCTCATGTTTGCCACGCGTATAGGATCACTCTCCGATGGTTCAAACGAGATATACCTCCGCCCGGAAACGGCCCAGGGGATTTTTGTGAATTTCCTCAACGTGATGAAATCGGGCAGGATGAAGATACCTTTCGGCATCGCCCAGATCGGTAAGGCCTTCCGCAATGAGATCGTGGCCCGGCAATTCATCTTCCGCATGCGCGAATTCGAGCAAATGGAAATGCAATTTTTCGTAAAGCCCGGGGAAGAGATGAAATGGTTCAAATACTGGAAAGAAGAACGCATGAAATGGCATCTTTCACTGGGCATCCCGAAAGAGAAATACCGTTTACATGATCATGAAAAACTGGCGCATTACGCCAATGCCGCTACCGATATTGAGTTTGAGTTCCCCATCGGGTTTAAAGAGCTTGAAGGGGTGCACTCCAGGACCGATTTCGACCTGGGTGCCCACCAGGAATTCAGCGGAAAGAAAATGCAATATTTCGACCCGGAACTGAACCAGAACTACGTTCCTTACGTGGTAGAAACATCCATTGGCCTCGACAGGACCTTCCTCGCTGTGTTGAGCTATGCGTATACCGAAGAAAAACTGGAGGACGGGTCGGAACGCATTGTGATGAGGATCCCTCCTGTTCTTGCACCGATCAAGGCTGCCATCTTGCCACTCGTTAAGAAAGACGGTATGCCCGAAAAGGCCCGCGAGATCATGGACAGCCTGAAGATGGAGTTCATGTGCCAGTACGACGAAAAAGATGCTATCGGGCGCCGTTACCGCAGGCAGGATGCCATTGGCACGCCCTATTGCATCACGGTCGATCACCAGACCCTGGAAGACAATACGGTTACTATCCGCGAACGCGACAGCATGAAACAGGACCGCATCAGCATCGAGGAGATCCCCAGTATTATCAGGGAAAGGATCAGATCTTAAACTTCATAATTCAGAACCCGACACCCGGCACCCGGCACTCAATAGTAAGTGAGCATCACTTATTATTGTAATCCGTCATGGTCTGGTCGATGCCTTTCACCAGGAAGCTCTTGACCATCTCTATGGATGTTTTTATTTTTGGTATCATCACCTCTTCTTCTTCACGGGTCCATTTGCCGAGTACGTAATCCGACTGGTATCCCATGGCAAAGTCATTTCCGATGCCGATCCTTAGGCGTGGGAAATGCTCCGTTCCCAGCGTCATAATGATATTTTCCAGTCCGTTATGTCCCCCGGCGCCCCCTTTCTTGCGCATGCGTAGCGTACCCAGGGGCAGGGCAATGTCGTCGGTGATGATCAGCGTTTGCCCGGTGGGGATGTTCTCCTTGTCCATCCAGTACCGGACGGCCTTCCCGCTCAGGTTCATGTATGTTGAAGGCTTGATCACCACAAGGGTCTTGCCGCGGTAGCGGATGCGGGTCACGGAAGCATAGCGCTCCGATTTAAAACTTGCCTCCGCTTCCTGCGCCAGCGCATCGGCGATGATAAACCCGATGTTGTGACGGGTGTTGGCATATTGGTCGCCGATATTTCCGAGGCCGGTGATGAGATATTTCATATTGCAAAGATAAAAAATGGTACTTCGTGTTCAAAATTGGTACAACGTATTACGTATTACGTACCACGACATTATTATATATACGTAATACGTGGTACCTTGTACGCAGTACAAAAAAAAGCCGGCAAATAGCCGGCTTTCTATATTTAATTGTTTTATAAGCGATCTTATTCCGCCGGCTTGTCGTCACCTTCGGCTGGCTTTTCGCCACCTTCAGCAGGTTTTTCACCGCCTTCGCCGCCTTCACCTTCTTCACCTTCTTCGCCTTCTTCACCTTCTTCTTCCTCTTCTACTTCTTCGATTGTCATGCGGGTAACCTTAACTGAGAGAACAACAGTATTTGGCTTATCGATGAACGAAAGTTTTTCAACCTTGAGGTCCTTGATCCTGATGGAATCACCAATATCGAGGTCTGAAATATCGATATCGATACCATCGGGAATGTCTTTTGCCAGTCCCCTGACCACGAGTTTACGCAGGATGAGGTTTAGCACACCACCCTTTATCACTCCTGGGGCATCTCCAACCGGATGAACAGGAATGGCCACCCTGATCGGTTTATCCGTAAACACTTCCAGGAAGTCGGCATGCAGGATCTTGTCCGTTACCGGGTGGTACTGTATGTCCTGCAAGAGGGATTCTATTTCATCTTCACCAATTTTAATCTTGGCCAGATAGGTTTCGGGAGTATATACAAGTTTTGCAAAATCCCTTTCGTCAAGGAAAAAATGAAGTTGTTTTTCACCGCCGTACATCACACAGGGCACCAGTCCCTGTTGCCTGAGGGCTTTAGCATCTTTTTTCCCTACGTTCTCGCGAGGAGAACCGCTCAATGATACTGTTTTCATGTTAAAAAATTAGTTGATTAGTTTATTGGTTGATTAGTTTATTGGTTGATTAGTTTATTGGTTGATTAGTTTATTGGTTGATTAGTGTATGTGTATTAGAACTTAAACAATGAACTTATCGATTTGTTGCTCTCCACCCTTCCGATCACATCGGCAAAAAGTTTGGCAGTAGAGAGAACGGTGATCTTGTCTGATTTCTTCTTCAGCGGGATGGTATCTGAAACGACCACCTCGGTAAAGGGCGAGTTTTCGATACGGTCGTAGGCTTCGCCTGAAAAAACAGGGTGCGTACAAAAAGCCCTTACGCTGTTTGCGCCGTTGTCGACCATCAGCTGTGCGGCCTTGCTCATGCTTCCGGCAGTATCGATAATGTCGTCGACCAGCACGATATCTCTTCCTTTCACCTCACCCACAAGTGCCATCTTCGCTACCTCGTTTGGCTTGGCCCTTTGCTTGTAGCAGATCACGAAATCGGTGTTCATGATCTTGGCATAGGTTGCTGCCCTGCGTGTACCACCCGTATCGGGCGATGCCATGGTCAGGCTGGAAAGATTTAATTTCTTCAGGTATGGGATGAAAATGGATGATGCGTACAGATGATCTACGGGCACATCAAAGAATCCCTGTATCTGGTCGGCATGCAGGTCGATGGTGATCACCCTGGTCACGCCTGCAACATAGAGAAGGTTTGCCACCAGCTTCGATGCGATCGAAACCCTGGGTTTGTCCTTGCGGTCCTGTCGGGCGAAGCCGAAATACGGGATTACCGCAACGATGGCCCTGGCCGAAGCCCTGCGGGCCGATTCCACCATCATGAGCAACTCAAAAAGGTTGTCGGTAGGTGCAAAGGTCGACTGAACAATAAACACGTCCCTTCCGCGGATGTTCTCTTCGAAAGATGGCTGAAACTCCCCGTCGGAAAACTCGGTTACGATGGATTTACCAAGATCGGTACCGAATTCCAATGCGATCTTTTCTGCAAGGTATTTTGATTCCCGGCCTGAAAAAATACTTACACGGTTTCTCTTTGCCATGGGTGAGGGTATTTAAAGTTCTGAAAATCCGTGCAAAAATAAGGGGAATATTCGTACCGTGCAAATCTAAAATCGGGTAACGGGTGCCGGGAACCGGGTCCCGGGTTTAGTATGCAGCATTCAGAATACAGGAAACGGGATTTTTCCGATGTAAAATTATCCCGTATTCCCGTAATCTCGTAATCTCGTATTCTTTTTCAATTATTTTGAAGCAAGCTGCGTCGTCATGGTAAAGGTACGGTCGGCGGGGATTGTGATCTCCTGTCCTTCTCCCGTGACCAGGGTCTCCGTTTTGCCTGTGCCCTCAACACTGCTGCTCACAAAAATGCCTTCCTTGTATGCATAGTACCAGGTTCCGGTGCCCTGCACCTTTCCCGTGGTAACCAGGTCCATGCCTTCCTGTGTTCCTTCCCCTTCAATGGTCCCGGTAAACACCACGTTGATCTTCATGCAATCATATCCCATGTAAGTTTCGAGTTTATCAAAAGTATTGATATTGTCGAACAAAAGGATGGTTTCCTTGCTTTCATTGCCATCCCATACCTCATCGACGCTTTTCCAGCTGTCGCCGGGCTTCACCGGGTGACCGGGAAGATCAGGAAAGAAGGCCGCGATGTCGCTGGCAATGCTTTTGGTATCGCCTGTGGCAACCTCCATGACCAGCTTTTTTGCTCCCGAATATTCCAGCTCCTTCCCAAAGGGCGAAAGGATCAGCTCAAACGACTGACCAATGATATCCCCCATTTCAGGTTCGATATCCCCCCGCGGGGTTTGAAGCTTGAACGACATGTCTTCGACGGTGACCTTGTAACCCAGGTTCTCATTTTCGGTTTCCATGGGTTTCATCTTGAATACCTGCATCATGTCGGCCGTAACGGTAAATTCCTGGTTCATCACACTCATCTCCTGGACAAAATTGGAGGTGGCCTTGTACGACAATTCTTTTTCCTGCCCGGGGGTGTAGCTCATGTTCATGCCCTTTTTCAGGCTTCCCCAGGCCGCTTTCTTCGTTGCACAACCCGGAAGGATCATGGCGAAGATCATTGCAGTCATCAGAACTGCGATGTAGTTTTTTGTTGTTTTCATAGTTTTCGGGTTTATTGGTTAAATCAGTTAAATCGGTTGAATCGGTTAAATCGGTATCTGGTCGAATTAGTTGAATGGGTAATTAGTTCATTGGTAAATCTTTGTGTATCCTTAGTGATATCCTTTGTGTTCTTTGTGGTTTAATAGGTAATTGGTTGAATTAGTAGAATTAGTATTTCAGATTTCTTCTATTACATTATATTCTTCTAATACATTCACGATATCTATGATCTCCGGGCGGTTTGATTCGTCCACTCCGGCTTTTTTCATGATATCTTCAACATACATGGGTTCGGCGCTGGGGAAGGGCAGATGGAAGAGGAATCTCCCCTGCGGGATGCTCAGGTTGATACGCCGCTCCTTCCGGTCTCTTCCCTTGCCTATCCAGAGAGCCACATGGCTGATATATTGCCCGTCGCGCGAGGTGGAAAAACGAGCACCGGCATTGCTCCGCTCCCTGATCTTCTTCGAACTTCGTACAGCAGCTTCCTGCTTGCTGAACAGGGGATTCAGATCGATTTTCATCTCCACCACGTGGGTTTTCAAGGCATAGCGGAAATAAGGGCGTTTCTTTTCCATCACTTCTTTTTTCGAAAGAATTTCGAGTGAGGCCATGGCTTCCAGAAAATCCTGCACGGTTTTAATATGCAGGTTCAGGCGCGAAGCCGCCTCCGAAGCGGATATATCGCGATACGCTACCAGCAGCCGGAACAATTCCTCTGCATAGTCCTTGGAGATATACGATCCTAATATGGCAGCCTTCTTGAAATCCATCTTATCCTTCTGTGATTATATTCAGATTTAATGCGTTCATGCGGTGAATGATCAAAGCTCCGGACCCATTCCTGTACTGCTCCATAAAATCAATAAACAGGTTCCCGAGCGAGGCACAGAGCTGGTCAAATGCCCATTGTTCGTGATAGAGGAAGTAGTCGTCCTGGCTGATATTCACCGTTACATTGCCATCCTTGTCGAACGATACCCAGGTCCGGTCCGCATAATTATTGTTAAAGGTCAGCAGCCTGGTAAAAGGGATGTTGAGGATGAATACCACACGGTGTTCTTCCATGACGGGTATGGCGATCAGGTTCTTCTTGATGAAATGGGCAAATCCATATAACTCTTCCATGGTATAATCCACCTTGCCGGCCTGCATTGGCCTCCGGGTGAGCCCATTGGTTTTATCCTTTACCGGCAGGGCGGCCAGCTCCAGGGTTTCACGGGTACGCCACTTCAGCCTGCGCTGAAAGATGAAAATGATCATGAGCGTAAAGGAGATCGCCATCAGCCCGGCCAGGGTGAGAAAGATCTCTTTGTTGGGCTTTATTTCCATGGTGGCGATCATCATCAGGAGAATGGACGCAAAAAACTGTCCGCAGAGTTGCGCGATAAAATACCTGTTCCCGGTACGGATGGTCACGACCAGGCTTACCAGGAAAGCAAAAAATGTAATAACGGAGCCGAATCCCATGGCTACCCTGTAGCTGAGTACCAGCATGACCAGGAAGCTGCTGATGGCAATGATCCCGAGTATGCCTTCAGTGTTCAGTACCGGTGGTCTTAACTTTCTGTACATTGCGTGTGTTTTTTATGAAAAAGGATTGGAGCGTGCAGCGTTCAGCTCATACATGATCCGGTCTCCTTCTCCGCGCTTATAACGTTCAAAATAATCGATAAACAAATTTCCCAGGGCATCTGTCAGCTGATCGAAGGCCAGCGTTTCCTTGTACTTCATGTAATCTTTCTTTGAGATCTGTGCACTTACATTGCCTTCTTTGTCTACGCTTACCCAGGTGTTCTCAGAGTAATCACTTGAGAACCCCAGGGGCAGACGGTATTCTTCGCCCATACTTATGGTTACAAACACATACCTGTCCTGTTCTTCTATGGTCCAGAAGATCAGTCTGCTCTTGATAAACAGGACAAAACCTCTGAATTCCGTGGTGTTGAACTCTATCTTATCGATAGGCCTGGGCCGTTCGGTAAAGCCGTTCGAAGTTTCGTTTACCTGTCGTGCAGCCAGCTCCAGTATCTCCCTGCCCCGCCATTTCAGCTTTTTGGTGAACATGATATATATCAGCACCGCCGTCAGCACGATCATCAACAGTATCATCGGGGCGAAACTTGACCTCGGGATGGCGAATATGCCAATTTCAGGTGCCAGCAGCAGGAAGAGTACCATGCTGCACTGGAAAACAAAGGGAGCGATGTACCAGAGATTTTCGGTGCGCCTCAGATAAGTAAGGCTGATCAGGGCATACACCCCGTATATCAGAGCCAGTAAGGAAAAAGCATAGGTAATACCGAAGAGCAGCCATGCGAAACAAAATACGACAAGTATCACTACCGGCTGGCCAATGCCGCCGGGGGAAAAGTCGGGTCTGAGTTTGGATCCACTGTGCATAATTAATCTCCTTTTTCTGTTTTTATTTTCTCAAGCATTGCTTTCCCGTTTTCATTGTCGGGGTTCAATTCCAGGGACTTGCTATAATTCAGGATGGCCTGATCTATGTTTCCATTTTTCATTAGCGCCTCCGCATAACTATCATACGTATTCCAGGATTCGGGAAAGGTTTCAACATTCAGCCTGAAGACCACAAGAGCCTCCTCTATATCCCCACGATTAAGGTAAATATACCCCTGTTTATTCATATCCCGTTCGGTATATTCAAGGTCAAGTGCTCGATTCTTCCAAAGTTCCAGAAATTGCTCCCTTGCTGCCTCAATCCCATGTTCCTGCAATGTTTTGTCAAATATATATCCAGATGAAACACCTTTTTCCAGCACTGATGTAACGAAGATATTCATACCACTGACACTGCCATCTTCTTTATAAATGAAGGTGTAGGTTTTTCCATCAACAGTATCTTTCCAGCGCCCTTCTTCTGTGAGAATTAAACTGCGTGCTTTTTCTACGTCAGGGACAATCATGCGAAGTCCATCATCCCAGAGTACTTCAAACTTCGCCTGCAGCTGGAAGATCATGTAGGGGCCTATCAGAGGCTGCAACTCATCGGGGGTATCCTCATCCATAGTGTATGTTGCTTCAGCCTGTTTAATGGCAAATGCGATCTCGCCAACGATCATTTCATCATCCTCAAACATAAAAAAGACCTTATCAGTAAGTTTTGCATACCTGCGTCCCTGTTCATCAGCCTCATGTAGAGCAAGTTTCATCCTGCCCATGATGTCGACCGTCAGACACCCGTCGAGATAAAGAACCTCCAGCACGTCTCTGATTCCCGGATTTATATAGGTACCGATTATTCCTGTATATTCATCAGGAACACCTGTATTCATTTCTTCATCACCAATCCGGTATTCGAGGATTTCCATACTGTTAGGCTGAAACGTACTTTGCTCTCCGAGCTTGATGTGGCCTGCATCAACATAGTCGAATTCAAGAATCGTGGCATCGATGGCGATCCATCCTGCTTCTTCTCCCATATACACCTCTGTCCAGGCGTGTTGTCCGAAACTACCACCATACCATGGTGAATACAGGCAGCCAATAGACAGCCTTGCCGGAATTCCCACAGCCCGGCAAAATGCTGCCAGCAGACGTGAGTGTGATCCGCATTCTCCTTCACGAATCCGCAAAGTGTTGATGGCGCTGGTTCCTCCCGGAACTGCCCCGGCGATCTCCTTGCCAACCCATTTACTCAGACGTATTGCGGCATCCCATGAATCTGATGCTCCTGCAGTGATCTCCTTTGCTTTGGCAATGATTTCAGGGTGGTCTGACTCGATGAAAAGCTCAGGTTCCAGGTATTTTTTCAGGACCTGGACACCTTTATAGTCAGCAGGAAATGGTGGTGAATTGGTCCCATCATACCGTACAGGCATGATCTCAAAAATCCCCCGGATATGATTCTCCTCGACCAG
>JAZBOU010000226.1:0-6783 GCA_036351275.1 Bacteroidales bacterium | reverse complement strand
TCCTTCGCATACTTCAGCATCTGCTGGCTGAAATCATCCGGGTATTCTACTTTCACGTCAACAATACTTTCACCATCATAAACGGGCACAAGCACAGGGTTGATGAAACCGCCGTATGGTGCCAGGTTAAGTTTGGCGTAACGCTCAAGCACTTCTGCGTGGAGCTCAGGATCAACTTTTACGGCATAGGTTTCGACGAGGGCTTTGCCTGCTTCAAAATCACCTTCCGACTTGATGCGTTGCACTTCCGCCAGCAAATTCCCGAGCAATTCATTCAGTTTGTCATAGTCGTTGATGCGATAATAAGTTTTGCCTTCTTTCTGGATCTTTTCTATCACATTGTCTTCTTTTCCATTTTCATAGCACCATTTACTGATGAGTTGCCTGTTGCGCATGTGGGCCTGCTCGATATTATTCCCGGGTTGAATGCGGGTAAGCTGCGTCATCAGCCCGTTGCGGATATATCCGTCGTATGCGGCCATAGCAGCTTCCTTGTTGGGGAGCAACCCTAGTTCCTGCATCCTGGGCGACCACATATAATACAATGCGAAGAGGTCGGCACGTGATTCCTCCAGTGCAGAGCTGTAGTTCTTGAGTGCTTCCGGACTGGTACCCGGCAGCAACTGGCCTGAACCATGTCCGAGGCATTCGTGGAGGTCGGTGTGGATATTTCCTGAGAGATAGCCGTATTTCTTTTCCCTGGCGATCTCCTCCGGTGTAGCACAGAACTCTTCAAGAAAGCCATTGCCGAGGGCAGCCTGGTCGTATGCGTAAGTGATATTGTCCATAGTTACCGATTTGGATCCATGTTCTTTCCTGATCCAGTCGGCATTCGGAAGGTTGATCCCAATGGGGGTAGACGGATGGCAGTCGCCGCCAAGTTGTGCCACGGTGATCACCTTGGCCGATACGCCCTTCACCTCTTCTTTTTTGAAGCGGGGATCGGTAGGGGAGTTGTCCTCGAACCATTGTGCATTCTCACTGATGACCTGTGTGCGTTTGGTAGCTTCGACGTCTTTAAAATTCACCACCGACTCCCAGCTGGCTTTCATCCCCAGCGGGTCGCCGTAAACTTCGATAAAGCCATTCACATAATCAACCCTCGGTTCCAGTTCTTCCACCCAGAGCACATTGTATTCGTCCCAGAGCTCCAGGTCACCGGTCCTGTAATAATCGACGAGTACCATAAGGGCTTCTTTCTGTTTATCGGTTTCGGCAACTTCCGCCGCTTTCTCGAGCCAGTAAATGATCCGGCTGATCGCAGAACTGTAAAGGCCGTCGAGCCGGTAAACCTCTTCCCTGACCTGGCCGTTGTCTTTTACCAGCTTCGAGTTCAGTCCGTAAGAGATGGGTGTTTCATCACCGGGGACTTTAATACTTTCGTAATAATTTTCCACTTCTTCCTGGTTCACACCCTCGTAATAATTGCAGGCTGATGCCAGGATGAGGTCATTGTTGATGTCGCTGCTGATCCTTTTTGGGGCTACTTCAGGATTGAAAATGATCTCTCCCATCCAGTCGATAAAAGCGCCCAGGTCCTGACCCTCTTTCATCGGAAATACCGATCCGGTTGCATTGTTGGCCAGCGTCTCAAAATATTCCCTGCTGAAACCGGGGATGAACTTATTGGTAGAATAATGGTGATGAATACCATTGGAGAACCATACCCGTTTCAGGTAGGTCAAAAAGGCATGCCAGTCTTCTGTCTGCCTGTCTCCTTCATAATTTTTCAGGATCTCTTCCAGGGTTCTCCTTACGGCCAGGTTGTATTTGAAATTCTGGTCGTAGATAATATCGCGTCCCGCCAGTGCTGCTTCACCAAGGTAATAGATGAACTTTTTTTGTTGGATGCTCAGTTCCTCGAAACCGGGGATCTGGTATCGCATGATCTTGACGTCGGCAAACTGCTCTGTAAGGAATTGAAAATCATTTTTGTCGTCAGAAGCTTGTTCTTTCTGTGCCTGTTTGCAGGAATAGATCGAAATACTCATAATGGTTAAAATGAGGATGGTGGTTTTTTTCATGAGAGAATTATTGGCCTTTATAGAAAGGGAGTTTAACGATTTTTGCTTTCAGCAGTTTGTTCCTGATCTTGATATAGATCTCACTGTCGAATGCATTGTATCCGGTCTTGATATAGCCCATACCCACTGCTTTTTGCAGCGATGGTGCCATGGTACCCGAGGTAACTTCGCCGATCACATCGCCTTCGGCAGTACAAATCTCATAGTGTTGCCTGGGGATGCCTTTATCGATCATTTCAAATCCCCTGAGCCTCCTTTTCGGGCCTTCTTCCTTCACTTTTGCATTGTATGCACGATCGATAAAGTCGTTACCGTCGGTGAACTTGGTGATCCAGCCCAGTCCGGCTTCTATGGGTGATGTGGTATCATCAATGTCGTTCCCGTAGAGGCAGAATCCCATTTCCAGCCGCAGGGTGTCCCTTGCGGCGAGGCCGATGGGCTTGATGCCGAAATCTTTCCCGGCTTCGAGTACTGCCTTATATATTTTTTCTGCGTCTCTATTATCCATATAGATCTCGCATCCTCCCGAACCGGTATAACCTGTTGTGGAGAGGATAACATCTTTTACACCGGCAAATTCCAGCTTCTTGAAGGTGTAGTATTCCATGTCGGTGATGTTCTCATCCGTGAGCGACTGCATGGCTTCGAGTGCTATGGGTCCCTGAACGGCCAGCTGTGCGATCTCGTCGGAAGCATTGTAAAGCTCCGCACCCATGGTATTCTGTTCCCGGCACCATGCCCAGTCCTTATCTATATTTGCTGCGTTCACCACCAGGAGGTAGGTTTCTTCATCAATGCGGTATACCAGCAGGTCATCAACGATACCTCCTTTCCCGTTCGGAAAGCATGTGTATTGCACCTTCCCGTCGCTAAGCCTGGCTACATCGTTGCTGGTCACTCGCTGTACGAATTCAAAAGCTTTTGGCCCTTTCACCCAGAACTCTCCCATATGGGATACGTCAAATACACCAACTCCGTGCCGCACTGTTTCGTGCTCAACATTGATCCCTTCAAATGTAACAGGCATATTGTAACCTGCAAAGGGAACCATTCTTGCCCCCATTGATTCGTGGACGTGAGATAAGGCAGTATTTTTCATTATTATGTGTTTTAGGATTGCGTATTCAGAGCCACAAAAGTATAAAAACCTCTTCAATATGATTCACCCTTGTCAGGATTTTTATTATATCTTTGAAACGCTTAACAATGCTTATGTTCAGGAAGATTAAAAACATACCCCGGGTGGTGGTCCTCATCATCGATATGTTCATAGTCATTGCTTCGGTGGTGCTGGCATATATGTTGAGGTTTAATTTTTCCATCCCTGAGGTGGAGTTGGATCCTTTCCCCCAAATACTGGGATATATTGTATTGGTCAGGCTTGTGAGCTTCCTTATTGGCCGCACCTATGTAGGAATTATCAAGTATACAAGCACCGAGGATGTGGTGCGCATATTCCTGGTGGTTTTCAGCGGAAGCCTCATATTCGTGCTGACCAACCTGGTGACATATTATGTCATCAGCGGATTGTTTTTCATCCCCTTTTCCATTATTATAATTGATTTTATCAGCACCGTATTGATCCTTACAGCGTTCAGGATGGTGGTCAAGGTGGCTTATATGGAAATGGCAACGCATTCGGGTGAACGATCCGACATCATCATTTATGGTGCCGGTGAAGCAGGCCTGATCGCAAAACGCACACTCGACAGGGATGTGGAGACGAATTATCGCGTAGTTGCTTTCATCGACGACAATCCCGGGAAGACCGGGAAGCAAATGGAAGGTGTGAATATCTATCCAAGTAAAAAATTGCCCGACATCCTGCAGAAGTGGCCGGTGGCCCAGCTGATCGTTTCACCGCAGCAGATGTCGCAAGTTCGAAAGCAGGAGATCATCGAAACCTGTTTGGAAAATAATATCAGGGTGCTGAATGTGCCCCCGGTATCGCAGTGGATCAACGGAGAATTGAGCTCGAAGCAGATCCGTAAGGTGAAGATCGAAGACCTGCTTGGCAGAGATGTGATCCACCTGGATAAAGAGCAGGTCAGCAAGGACCTGGCCGGGAGGGATATCCTGATCACCGGGGCCAGCGGTTCCATTGGCAGTGAGATCGTACGGCAGGTTGCAGGCTATGCCATCAACAGGCTCATTTTACTCGACCAGGCTGAGAGTCCGCTCTTCTACCTTGACCTGGAATGTACCGAGAAATTCGGATCAAAAAATATTGAGATCGTCGTGGCCGACATATGCGATAAGGACCGCATGGAAGAGATCTTCAAGAAATTCAAGCCCCACCTGATCTATCATGCCGCTGCATACAAGCATGTACCCATGATGGAATCGAATCCTTCTGAAGCCGTGCGGACGAATATTTATGGAACTATTTTACTGGCCAATCTGGCGGTAAAATACGCTGCCGCGAAGTTCATTATGATCTCTACCGATAAGGCAGTGAAGCCCACCTCTGTGATGGGTGCTTCCAAGCGGATAGCCGAAATGTACACACAGTCCATGAACAGCAAGAATGGTACACGTTTTATAACAACACGCTTTGGCAATGTGCTGGGATCCAATGGCTCGGTGATCCCACTTTTCCGGGAGCAGATCAGCAGAGGCGGCCCGGTTACGGTAACCCATCCCGAGATAACCAGGTATTTCATGACCATCCCAGAAGCCTGTCAGCTGGTGCTGGAAGCAGGTGCGATGGGGCATGGGGGAGAAATATACATTTTCGACATGGGGCAGTCGGTGAAAATCGTCGACCTGGCCAAGAAGATGATCATGCTCTCCGGGCTCACGCTGGGAACCGACATACAGATCAAGTTTACCGGCCTCCGCCCCGGGGAAAAACTATACGAGGAATTGCTCAACGATGAAGAAAATACATTACCCACCCACCACCCCCAGATCATGATCGCCAGGGAACGTGAGTTCGACCTGGAAATGGTGACAAAACAGGTCAATGAGCTGATATCCATCAACAACGGTCTCGACGGCTTTGCCATTGTGAAGAAGATGAAAGAGATCGCCCCCGAATTTGTCAGCAAAAATTCCATCTTTGAACAACTGGACAAGAAAGAATAAAACTAAAACCTTTTCGTTAAACTTTTTGCAGGCTTGAGTGTTGAGTGTTGGGGGTTGAGTCAGTTCTATGTTTTGAGTTTTAAGTTTTGGAATTGGATCACCTGCCTGCCGGTTTACCCGCCTGTGGCGGGCAGGCAGGTTTGAGCTTGTATAGAATTTATAGCTAAGAATTCAGGATTTTATGAAGTTAAATAAAGCATACCGGTTTCTGTTTACGTTGATATTGATGGTTGGCACACTTTCAAGTAATGCCGCTTATATCCTCATCCCGATGGATGAGACCCAGAAGGATCACCTTAAAGCCTATGGAGTATCATACTGGGTGCTGGAGCAGGATGTTGAAATGAGCTGGTTGCTGAATTATCGCGGTGGAAGCTTCATGTGCCGGCACCACGAAATGATCGAGAACGAATGTGTGATCAGGGGGGTGAGCTACCAGGTGATCGCTGATGTGCAGGCTGCCGGCATCATACAGGAAATATCACAGGCTGAGGTGAATATGGATGAGATCAAGCTTCATATCCCACCCAAAATAGCCGTCTATTCTCCCAAGAACAAACAGCCCTGGGACGATGCCGTCACCCTTGTGCTGACCTATGCCGAAATACCTTATGATGTCATTTACGATCACGAGGTAATCAACGGGATGCTTCCGCTATACGACTGGCTGCACCTGCACCACGAAGATTTTACCGGGCAATACGGTAAATTCTGGTCGCGGTACAAGGATTTTGAATGGTACCGCGAAAACCAGCGGGCAGCGGAAGCCACGGCCAGGGAACTGGGTTTCGACAAAGTTTCACAATGCAAACTGGCTGTTGCAAAAAAGATAAGGGAATACGTTGCCGGTGGCGGATACCTCTTTGCCATGTGCTCGGCCACCGACAGTTACGATGTTGCCCTGGCTGCCGACGGGGTGGATATCTGCGACGTGATGTACGATGGCGACCCCATGGACCCGGATGCACAGGAACGACTTGATTATTCGCAGTGTTTTGCTTTCACCGACTTCACACTGAAAACCAGCCCGCATGAATATGAGATCTCCAGCATTGATGCCACTCAAAAGCATGTACGTTCGGTAAGGGAACAAAACGATTTCTTTACCCTTTTCGATTTTTCCGCTAAATGGGACCCTGTGCCAACCATGCTTTGCCAGAACCACGAAACGGTGATCAGGGGATTTATGGGGCAGACTACCGGGTATATCAAGGATTACATAAAACCCGAGGTTTTGATCATGGGGGAGAACAAGGCCCTGGACGAGGCCCGGTATATACACGGGGAATTCGGTAAAGGCACCTGGACCTTTTACAGCGGACACGATCCGGAAGACTACCAGCACCTGGTCGGTGATCCACCAACCGAACTGAAACTGCATCCGAATTCTACAGGATACAGGCTTATCTTAAATAATGTGTTGTTCCCCGCGGCAAAGAAAAAGAAGCAGAAAACCTGATCGAAATCTGAATTCTGAAAAACGAAATCAAAATCAGAAATACCGCGTCCCACGAACCGCATACCGTTTTCAGGTTATTGTTAAATTTGCCCCAAACAAAATAAATATGTCCATCTCCATCATCGTTGCTGTTGCCGAAAACAATGCCATAGGAAAGGATAACGACCTCTTATGGCACATTTCTGATGACCTGAAACGTTTTAAAAAGATCAC
>JAZBOU010000225.1:0-8623 GCA_036351275.1 Bacteroidales bacterium | reverse complement strand
CTCTTTCCTGAATTCCCTGGGGGAGGTATCTTCCGATCTTTGCCATGGGGCTTTCTTCCAGATAGGGAAGGATTTCCTGGGCCACAAATAATACCCTAGTTTTTTCCATAATGTCAAGTATTGCTGACTAAGAACTTGCAAAATTAGGAAAAATACCGCAAACATTCAATTTACGGGGACTAATAATCAATGCTTTAATATGGGAGCACTATTACCGATCAGGATTATATATCATATTTATTCCCCGGGTAAAAAAGATTCCAGGCTCTGGAAAACATAAAAAGTGGTCCTGTTTTCGCGTATATCGATGTTGATTTCAGTATCGTTTGAGTATCGCCCGCCGAGTGTGTTGAAACTGATCTTATGCTGTCCTTCCGGCAGCCTTATCCTGCTGTAATAGATCGAATGGGGCAGGGTTTGCCAGTTACGAGTATCTGCTTTTTCTGTCACAGCATTGAGGATGGTGATGGCAGCAGGGGCAATATCACCGATATCGACTTTGTTTTCATCTGATTCATTTTTCGTGGCCTCACGAACAGCAAGTTCCATCGCCTTCTTGGTAGCTACCCGGATAAGGGCATTGCCCAATTCCCTCAACATGCGGTCATTGAGCGTTTTAAATGCGATCTGGTTAACATCCTCTGCAAGTTCCAGGGGCACCTTCCGGCCATCAATTTCAAGGTAGGCCGAATGAAACACAGGCCTTCGTTCCACATATTTCGGGAAGGCTACCCTGAGGATGCTCAGGTCCCTGAGCTGGGCCTGTTCTCCGGGAGAACGGTTTCCAATATAGAACGGGAATGTCAGTCCATATTCTTCGTTGGTAAAGGTTACAAATCCGGCATCGCCGGGTATTATGGTAAAGTTTATACTCCATTCGCTTTTAACAGGCCCGAATCCGTTCTGCCATAAAAAGATCAGCTCGCCGCCCTCCTGGATCTCATGCCGGTATTCCATTCCGAAAAGGCGCTCATAATAGGCTACTTCATCATGAAAGCCCGTAAGGTAAGCCGTCCGTAAGATATCTTTTTTAAGTTGCCCGGGGGCCTGGAGACCGAAATTTGGTGTATAGATGCTTTTATAGGCTTCCAGGGCATTGCGGTATGCGATAAATGCATTGTTATAATCCCGGCTTGCCTCGTACAATGTGCCGATCATGATGTGGGCAAAGGCATCATCCGAATAACGGTTCTTATGCTCTTTGTACTTACTGTTCAGTTGCTGTAACTTGATGGTGATCCTGCGAGCCTCAACAATGGCATCTTCAAAATTACCCAGCTGAAGATAGTTCAGGGCCTTGAAATAGTTAATGAAGACTTTTTCAAAATCTTCTGCCTGATAGGGCTTAACGCCGGGATTGCTGATCAGGGCAAAGGCTTCATAGCCGAACTGTTTACGGTAATCTTCGATCAGCAGATCGGCCGTTTCCAGTTCTCGGTTACTGTTATCAAAATCGCCCAGCATCCAGTTCACCCATCCGCTGTACATATGGTAGAGCAATTCATTCTTCCCCTTTTTATCTTTGTCGTTCTTCTCAAGCCATTGCTTTGCCCTATCCATGTTCCCTTCCAGGATGTACGACTGGAACTTTTGTGTTTTCTGGTAATAGGTCGCACATCCGGCTACCAGGGCCGCAAGCATGACTAACAGGATGACTGAGGGCGTTGTCCTCATCACAGCAGGGTGTTGAATACCGATACGCAGTATCTAATTCTTGATGTACTTTTTGATCTTTTTGTCGCCTATCCAGACAATCTCATTGGTTTCAATGTTGGTCAGTTCCAGGTTGATCTGATAGAAGTTTACGGTCTCCCTGCCTTCCGTATCAACAATGGAGTTGATGCTACCCTGCAGCATGAAGTCGGCGCCGATCTCCCTACCCCAGGCTTTCATGGTTGAAGCAGAAGAGAAATCCTGCTGGTCGGCCCTTTCCTTCCTGATCTCTTCCCGTTTATCACCCGCCTGCACCAGCCTGACCTTTTGAGAATTGATGAAAGCCCTTTCAAGATCCTTGATGAACATTTCCGCGTCGATATGTTCATGGCTTTTATTCTGCACCATGCCACAGATCACTACCGGTTTCTCTCCTCCGTGTGTTTCCACGAAGTTGAAGAGCCATGCCTCGCTGAGGGATTGATTTATCATGGCCTCGGCCGTTAATTTTGAATCGGTATCGTTCCACCTGCCGCTGAGGTCGATCTGTTCATCGGGTGAAACCCGTGTTACTTTTTTCTGCGAACCGCAGGCTCCCGCAATCACGATCACCAGGGCCAGAGCTGCAATGGCAAATAGCTTTTTCATATTAGTCAGTTTTGAATTATGGTTCGTATTCAGGGTCGTAAATTTAACAATAAGTCGCTAACACAATTCTTTTTACCAAAAAAATCAAAAATAGTGCCGGAAAATTATTGCTCCATTGCTCCATTGTTCCACTGCTTCACTGTTATGTATCACTTATCATTTATCAGTGGGACTTGAAACAGTGAGACCGTGAATTAATTATAACGGGTACCTTGATTTATCCTCTAAAGAATAATGCCTTTATGATCAGCATCGCCATCTTCGGGTTTTCTTTCAGGCGGCGGGTTGAATAGGCAAACCATTGCTCGCCGTAAGGAACGTAAACACGCATCCTGTGGCCTTTTTCAACAATTGAACTGCGCAACTCGGGTGTTACGCCGTAGAGCATCTGGAATTCGTACTTTTCTTTCGGTACCTTGTATTTTTCGATCAGCCTGTAGGACCCTTCAACAACCGGCTTGTCGTGTGTGGCAATACCGGGATACATACCCTTCTGGAACATGTATTCAATGTCTTCCAGGAAATGCTCGTTGATCTCGTGGTATTTCTTGTAGGCGATCTCGGGAGGTTCTACATAAATGCCTTTACAAATTCTGTAGTTAATGGGGTTATCTTCGGTATGAAGATCCTCCAGTGCTTTGATATCGTCGAGTGTCCGCTTGAGGTAGGCCTGGAATACCAGCCCGACATTTTTGGGGAATTCTGCCTTGAGCCTGCGGAACAGCCTGATCTCTTTATCCACGCATTGGGAGTCTTCCATATCGACCCTCACAAAGTTGTTATATTCAGTAGCCTTGGCAACGATCTCCCTGATGTTCTTATAACACACTTCCTCGTCAAGAAGCAGCCCGAACATGGTCGGTTTCAGGGAATAGTTCCCATCGATCTTTTCTTTTTCAAAGGTTTCTATGATCTCGAGATATTCTTCTTTGTTGGCTTCTGCCTGCTCAAGTTTGGTGATGAACTCACCCAACAGGTCACAGGTAACCATGATCCCTTCTTCATTGAGTTTCTTACTTTCCCTGATAGCATCTTCAATCTTCGTACCAGCGATATAGCGTTTGGAGAACAGCCATACAAACCTCTTGGGGAAGTACGGCAGCATAGCGGCAATGAGCTTATTGAACATTTTTTAGAAGTTTAAAACATAAATATGGTTTGCAAATTAACTACATAAATTTAAATTTTAGAAGCATTCTGTTAAAAAATTCACAATAGGGTTGGGTGTTGAGGGCTGGGTGTTGAGTTAATATGTAGTAAAATCAAATCAAATATTCATAATTCTAACAGCATGCAGGGGGACATTTTTTGTTTTCTGGTATTAATAAGTACCAACATACTTTAATCATGCCTGAATCTAGAATACCTGACAGAACATTTCAGTTTTCTATGGGAATCCTTGACTTTTATAAAAAGTTGATACTTGAAAAGGAGTTTATTATCTCAAAGCAGCTTCTTAGGAATGCAAGCAGCATAGGTACCAATGTGCAAGAGGCTTCTGTGGCCTATAGTAAAAAAGAATTTGCACACAAGATGTCGATTGCGTCCAGGGAGGCGAGAGAAACCCAGTATTGGCTTAAGATTCTAAACGAAGGAAGCCTTGTAGATATCAATCTATCAAGTTATATGTATGAAATTCATAGTATAATTATCATAGCCACGGCCATAGTTAAAACTGCTCAAAAAAGTTTCAATAAGTAAATTAGTTGCAACCAATAACTTCAAACTAATTCAACCCCCAAAACCCAACACTCAACACGAATAGCCAGTGCGTGGTTCGCGGAGCTCTTTTTAATCTCCCGTCCCGCGTCCCCCGTACCCCGCACCGCTCAATAAGTTTAGTGTGAAGTTATTCTTTTGCACAATATATTTGTATATAATCATAAACATTCCTAATTTTGCAGCCCGAAATTTTTAAGGGGATAGAATGATGAAGGCATTGAAGGAGTTTGTTATTCCCTTTGTGGGATTGAAAGAAGGGATTCATGATTACGCATTTGATATTGATGCAAGGTTCTTTGAAAGTTTTGAGAATTCGGAGATCATACGTGCTGACGTACATGTGGACGTAAGCCTTGAAAGGCAGGAGCGCATGCTCATCTTCAACTTCACCACCCGGGGCACGCTTGTGCTTTCCTGCGACCGATGCCTGGGTGAACTCGAAATGCCCGTTGAGGGTACCGACGGGCTGATCGTAAAATTCGGCCAGGAATACGAGGAAGAATCGGATGAGATCATTGTCATTCCCGAAAAAGAATCGCATATTGATATCAGCACCTACATCTTCGAATACATCATGCTCAAACTCCCCATCCAGCGGGTCCATCCCGAAGGAGAGGGGTTATGCGACCCCGAAGTGATCAGTAAGTTGAATGAACACAGGGAAACTGAAAGAGATCCCCGGTGGGCAGCATTGGAACAATTAAGGAATAAAACAGAATAATTAATAAACAAGAATAAAATGGCACATCCAAAAAGAAAGATCAGCAAGACCAGAAGAGATAAAAGGAGGACCCATTACAAAGCTGACCTGCCAACACTGGCTACCTGTCCTACAACAGGAACCGTGCATATTTACCACAGGGCATATTATGTCGACGGCGATCTTTATTATAAAGGTAAGCTGGTCATGGCCAAAGGTGAATAGGCTTAACAAAATACAGCATACAGGCATTATTTTGTTATCCCAAACGGACTGAACATGAATATCGGATTGGATATTATGGGCGGTGATTTTGCACCCGGCTCCACGATCGATGGTGCAATCCTTGCACTAGAATTCCTTGCAAAATCCGATTCCCTCTACTTATTCGGTAATGAAGAGCTGATAAAGCACGAATTTTCCAAAAGAAACTTTGAGCATGATCGTGTCACCGTCATTCATGCCCCCGAGGTGATCGGCATGAGCGACCAGCCGATCAAAGCCTTTAAGCAAAAACCCGGATCAAGTCTTGCAATAGGGTTCCATTTCCTGAAAGAAGGCATGATCGATGCCTTTTCAAGTGCCGGGAACAGCGGTGCTATGGTGGTGGGTTCCATGTACAGTCAGAAAACGATACAGGGCATTATAAGACCCTGTATAACGGTAGTTTTACCAAAGGAGAACGGGGGACATACCTTTTTGCTCGATATCGGCACCAATCCCGACCCCAAGCCGGAAATGATGTACCAGTTCGGGATCCTGGGTTCGCTGTATGCACAGAATGTTTACGATGTAAAAAACCCCCGGGTCGGACTGCTGAATATCGGGGAGGAAGAAGAGAAAGGAAACATCCTTGCACTGGCAACTTATAAGCTGATGAAGGATTCGCCCCATTTTAATTTTATCGGTAATGTGGAGGGCAGGGATATTTTGCTGGAAAAAGCCGATGTAGTTGTTTCGGATGGTTTTACGGGCAATGTAGTGCTCAAACAACTTGAATCCATGTATCACCTGCTGAAGAACAGGGGCCTGTATGACGATTTCGTTGAACGATTGAATTATGAGAACTTTGGCGGAACGCCCATCCTCGGTATTGAATCAACCGTTCTGGTCGGGCACGGGATATCCAGTGCCAATGCTATCAAGAACATGATACTGCTGGCAAAAAACGTATACGAAGCGAAGCTTTCTGACAAAATAAGGGCCGAGCTACAAAAACATTCGTAATTTTACCGCCCAAAAAATGCATCCTATGGGTAAACTTAGAGCAGCAATTACCGGTATCCACGGCTGGGTGCCCGATTACGTCCTGACAAATGCTGAACTGGAGAAAATGGTTGATACATCGGATGAATGGATCACAACCCGTTCCGGTATCAAGACAAGGCATATCCTGAAAGGGGAAGGACAGGGAGCATCCGTGATCGGGGCAGAAGTGGTGAATGGTCTGCTGAAGAAGACCGGGACCAGGCCGGAAGAGATCGATATGCTCATTATCTCTACGGTTACACCAGATTACGCATTTCCTGCAACAGCGAACATCGTTTCCGATAAATGTGGCCTGAAAAATGCATGGAGTTTTGACCTGAATGCTGCCTGCTCGGGCTTCATATTTGCGCTGACGACAGCCTCAAAATTCATAGAAACCGGAACGCACAAAAAAGTACTGGTTGTCGGCGCTGAAAAAATGTCGATGATGGTCGATTATACCGACCGCGCTACCTGCGTACTCTTTGGCGATGGCGGTGGTGGCGTGCTGCTCGAGCCCACTACCGAAGATTATGGCATCATGGATTCGCAACATTATACCGACGGATCGGGAAGACAGTTCCTGTACCAGAAAGGTGGCGGATCCGTGAAACCGGCTTCCTTCGAAACCGTGGCCAACGGAGAACATTTTATTCACCAGGAAGGCCAGTCGGTATTCAAATTTGCCGTGAAAGGCATGGCCGACGTTTCAGTGGAGATGATGGAACGAAACAACCTTACTTCCGATGATATTCAGTGGCTGGTTCCCCACCAGGCCAACCTCCGTATCATAGATGCTACAGCCCGCCGTATGCGACTTGATCCCAGCAAGGTGATGATCAATATCCAGAAATACGGCAATACTACCACAGGTACGATTCCGCTTTGCTTATGGGAATGGGAAGACCAGCTTAAAAAAGGCGATAACCTGATCCTATCAGCATTCGGTGGAGGTTTTACCTGGGGTTCGGTATACGTTAAGTGGGCCTATTAAACACTTCACATTCGGCATTGCTCATTTCGTATGTACCATGTCATTTGACATGTAATATGTGCGGTTTTATGTGAAAAGAGAAAGGCTCAATCAGTAATGAATGCGCTTAAACGAGGTTGATCCCCATTTTCGGCTTGCGGCGCAGGAATCGGTCAGCAAGGACAAGCACCACTATCGACAGCACGATGATCACACTTGTTGACGAAACCGTGAATCCCTCGAATGTGGATATAAGTCCTTCGCCTATAACCTGGATGAACTGCGCAACACGGCTACCATCCAGTTCAAGCCCGCTGAAAATGCCTCCCATGAAAGAGAAATCAACAAAGAATATTACGCTAACCAGGCCTCCCAGGGCAATGAGAATGCTGGCCCACATCCACCAGTTGTTCCTGGAAAATATAGTGCTTTCTTCTGCAATAAGGTCTGTTTCCGCTTCTATGGCATTCATAACCCTGTCGGCAAATCCTTTCGGGGCCTGTTCGATGCTTCCCTGTTTAAAAAGCGCTTTAAAAAACTGATCACTATGTTTATCCGGTTTCACCATGCGTGTACCTCCTTTATGCTACTGTGTTTACATCCTTGTCCAGGATCGCGTTCATTTCCTTTAATAATTTCTTCCTTATCCTGAACAACTTAACTTTAACGTTGTTCGACGTCAGCCCAACGATCTCACTGATCTCATCCAGGTCTTTGTTGTGATAATAGTACAGGCTGACGATCAGGTTATCGGTTCGGGGAAGACTTGCAAGGGCTGTGTTTATCAGAGCCGACTGCTGTTCATTCGACAAGCCCATGATCTCCTCTTGCACGGCTTCCTCACTGTGGTTTTCGATGAGCTCGTCGTCCATGGCAAAGAATTCAACCTTCTTTTTCCTGCTATGGCTGATGGCCGTATTGTAAGCAATGCGGTACAGCCAGGTAGAGAACTTTGATTCTGCCTTGAAGTTGCCGAGCTTTTGAAAAGCCTTCACAAAAACATCCTGGGCTACCTCTTCAGCTTCTTCATCCCTGGTAACGATCCTGTGCACGATGGTATATACCAGGTCCTGGTGTTTTTCCACCAGCCTGCGATAGGCCGAATGCTCTCCCTGCAATACCAGCCGTATGTAGTATGGGTCTTCCCTGAACTTCATACAATAATAAGACGCGAAATTGCTTTACTGGTTACAAGATACAAATAAATAGGCGCAGGGGACAAGGTTCAGGGTTCAGGGAGGTTCTGGGGCAGGAGGCCCGGGGCTTGACCATATAAAATTCTATGTTTGAGGTTCTGTATTTGAAATGGTTTTTTGAATATCGAAAATGCTATTTCAAAGACAGAATACGGAATTTCAAATCAATCTGACCCCCTAGGGGTCAAATATCCGTAGCCCCGGATGAGATCCGGGGATAAAGAATAAAATGAGAACGTCCTCCCCCGCAGAAGAGAAGAGAGAAGATAGAAGAGAGAAGAGAGAAGAATGGCAAGGGGAGGGGTTGGGAGGGGGAAGAATTTGTATATTTAAAATTTGAAAAACCATGATCCCAGATAGCCTAAAGCAAGAGATAGAAAGCATTTTAACCATTAAAACGGGGAAAGAAGTTGTCATAAAACGAACATCTTCATTATCCGGAGGGTCAATAAATTCTGCTTTCAGAGTGGATACCAGTGCCGG
>JAZBOU010000224.1:0-9963 GCA_036351275.1 Bacteroidales bacterium | reverse complement strand
ATTGCCCTGCGTTCCGTACTGTTCGCGTTTGGGATGGTTGCCGTTTTCGTGATACTCGGAAACCTGATATTCAGGATCTTTGGGATCACCCTCCCGGCATTCCAGCTTACAGGAGGGCTGTTGCTGTTTATTATCGGCTATGATATGCTGCAGGGGAAATCACCCAGCATACATCATCATCCTGAGAAAGCCCATGAGGAGATAAAAGCCAGAGCTACTGAAAAGGACCAGCTCCTGAACCTTGGCCTCACACCCCTGGGCATCCCCATCCTGGCCGGGCCGGGAACCATTGCCACCGCCATGAACTTTGCAGGCATGAAATCGGGTATGGGGCATTGGGAACAGGTAATTGCGATTATCATTGCTTTTGCATTGATGTGCCTGGTCACCTTCCTGATGTTCATCTCGGCAAGCCGCATCGTTGACTTCCTCGGGAAACACGTGATCAACGTCATCTCACGCATCATGGGACTGATCCTTGCGCTCATCGCTACCCAGATGATGATACTGGGGATCAAGAATGCCATAGAGATGTACGCGAAAAGTGCCTAAAGTACTTAAAGTGCCTATAGTACGTGGAGTTATTTAAAAAATAACTTAGCACCTGGAACCTAACACCTAACACTTTTAGCTATTTTTGTCTAAAGTAAAACAAGCTCCATGCCTCTTGACACCATCATCAGCTTCAGCGACGTTCCTGTTTACCAGAAAGACAACCTGGTCCTTTCTGATGTTACATTTGATCTAGAAAAAGGGGAGTTCCTGTACATCATCGGGAAAACCGGAACCGGGAAAAGCAGTTTATTGAAGACGATTTACGCTGATCTTCCCATGAGGGGAGGGACGGCTATGGTAGCCGGGTATGACCTGCGTACGATAAAGCGTAAAGACATCCCCTACCTGAGAAGGAAACTGGGTATTGTATTCCAGGATTTTCAGCTGCTCACCGACAGGACCGTGTTTGATAATCTCTTGTTCATAATGAAGGCTACGGGCTGGAAGGATAAGCGAAAGATAGAGGAACGCATACAGGACGTGCTCGACAAGACCGACCTGGGGACCAAAGGCTTTAAAATGCCGCATGAGCTTTCAGGCGGAGAGCAGCAACGCCTGGGTATTGCACGTGCGCTCATCAACGATCCGGAAGTGGTACTGGCCGATGAGCCCACCGGGAACCTCGACCCGGAGTCATCGCATGGCATCATGGAACTGCTGTTCGAGATCAGCAAGTCGGGCAGGGCCGTGATCATGGCCACCCACGACTACTCGCTTTTCCAGTATTTCAAAGCCCGCACCCTCGTCTGCGAAGACGGTAAATTAACATCCAGCATCGGTTAATAGATAAAAACTGTCATTCCGAACGGAGTGAGGAAACTGCAGGCTAATCATCCCACACCAGCTTCACCAGCCGCTCCGCATTCTTTGAATTCGAATACAGCCGGGTCAGCACCTGTTCTCTTTTGCTGATGTCGTCGCCGGAGAATTCTGTTTTGAAAAGTTCCTGCAGCCTTTCTTTCAGTTCAGATGAGTCGTTGCCGGTGTAGCAGAGCTCGTCGAGGCCGGTTCCGTTGAGCATCTTGTCGTTGACAAGGCAAAAACGACCCTGGTACAGCACGTTTAAAAGCTTAAGCTTTAGTCCGGTGGCCTGGAAGGTGACCAGTATGTTTACATGTGCGTTCCTGATCAGGTCGAACATCTCTTTGTCATCCGGATTACAGACGAGTTTAACGTTGGATTTTCCGCTGGCCATTTTCTTGATCCGCTCCGGAGGGTTCATACCGGCGATCACCAGGGGGATGTCGGTATCATCGAATACTTCATTGATGAGGTATGCCGCGGCATGCGTATTTTCAGGTACTTCTATGTTTCCGTGGTAGAGGGCATATTCACCCTTGCCGTTCAACACATCCAGTTCGTTATTGGTGTGAAAGCTGGGCATGTACACCACTTTGTTGTTTGGGAAGTGTTCCTGCAGGTATTCCGTATCTTTTTCCGAAACACACAGCATCAGGTTGGAATGCTTCAGCACGCGCTGGTACATGCGGAGCTTGCAACTTGCCCCAAAGAAGTATATCTTGCTGAAAAGATTTTTGCAAACCCTGAAGAGGTTGAAGTAATAGTGGTGTTCGATGTTGCTTTCCCTGTAGATCTTTGTCCTCTTCCTGAGCCTTTTATCGGCCAGGTAATAACAGGAGTGCAGTCCTTCAAACAATATCGGATGATCATCCTGCAGCAGGCGGTCAAGCATTTCCGGCGACCTCCGGCTGGATACGATATAAGGCTTGATGCTGAGGGCGGAAACCATACCTGTTTTCCTGGGGTAATAATGTACCTCTTCACAATACTTGTTGAGCTCATCCGAACGGTCGCGCCCCGGGTATTCAATGCAATGCAGGTGTATCTTTATCCCCTTCTCGTGAAGCATTTTGATCTTGTAGAATACGTCGATCACCCCACCGTAATTGGGTGGATAGGGTACATCGAATGAAATGATATGTAGATGCTTATCCGACAAAGGGGCTAAAAATTTGGGTTAACTTTTCTTCTTCACGCTCCCAGCACAGTTCTTCTGATGCAAATCTAAGATTTTCTTTCCATATTTCATATTGCCTGCTGTCGCTGAGCATTTCGTTTACGGTTTCTGCGATCACGGCCGGTTCATGGGTGCCGGTAATCCTTCCAATTTTATACTTCGTAATGATCTGTTCTATTTCAACGAGTTTCGATGCCAGTATGGGAACCCTTGCCTGTATGTAGTCAAAGAGCTTGTTGGGCAGGCTATAGCGGTAATTGATGTTGGTGTCTTTATCGAGGGTTACGGCCAGGTCGGCATGCACGGTATAGTTGTAAAGCTCCTGGAAAGGCATTTTAGGAATAAACCTTACCTTTTCTTCCAGCTTCATATCCTGAACCTGCTTTTTGAGCAGGTGGAGGACATCCCCGCCCCCGATGATCAAAAAAACGGCATTTTCGATATGCTGCATGGCTTCGATCATTTCTTCCGTTCCGCGCTGGATGTTGATGCCCGCACCCTGAAGCAAAATGATCTTTTTATCCTCCGGCAGCCCGAGTTCTGTGCGGTTTTTTTCTTTTTTATATTCCCTGTGATAGGGGAGGTTCCTGATCACACCCACATCGACCTTATATTTTTCCCGGAACAATCCTGCAATCGATTCATTCACGGTATACACGGTCTTCAATTTCGGAAAGATCCATGCTTCTATGTGTTTCCAGATATTTTGAACCCTTTTCCTGTTCACCAGTTCCGGTGTTTCGGTATAATACTCATGGCTGTCGTAGACCAGTTCTTTTCGCCTGAGGCGGGAAGCCAGGTAGTTGGCCAGCAGCGTGTCGAGATCGTTTGAAAGAAATATTTCCGCTTTCCGGAAAAGCAGCAATAAGAGTAAACGAAAGTTATATTCCGCATAAAATAAAGGGCCTTTTCCGAAACACAGCCGCATTCTGTGCAAATGGTAGGCACGTTCCTGCAGGGGCAGGCTGCCTTTTCGCTTTCTGCCGACCAGCAGGACCTCAAATCCCATTTTTACCAGCGAATTACAGATGCGGTCGACACGCTGGTCGGTGACAAGATCGTTGGTAACGGAAACAATGATTTTTTTCATCCCTCGCCTGAATACGCTGCTAATTTATGTAATTAACGCTTAATTAACCGCTTTATTCAGTATAATGCAAATCCTTAGTATCTTTATATTCCCTATGAGAATTGAATCCAACATATCCCTGAAAACATATAATACTTTTGGCATTGATGTTCTGGCAAGCGAATTTATTGAGGTGAATGATGTGTCGGAACTGAATGAACTTGTTCAAAATGATGCTGTTCAAAATAAAAGACTGCTTATCCTTGGCGGGGGAAGCAATATCCTGTTCACAAAAGACTTTGACGGATTGGTGATCAGGAACGGGATCAGTGGCATTCAAGAGACCAGGTTGAATGATAAGCAGGTGAGGGTTACCGCAGGGGCTGGGGTGGTATGGGATGACCTGGTTCATTATTGTATTGAGAAAGGTTACGCTGGTATTGAAAACCTCATAGCCATACCTGGTTGCGTGGGTGCGGGCCCGATCCAGAATATCGGTGCCTACGGGGTGGAACTTAAGGATACCTTTTACAGCCTGGAAGCGATCGACCTTAAATCTGCAGAAAAAAAGACTTTTTATAAGAAAGACTGTGAATTCGGCTATCGCGACAGTGTGTTCAAACGGCATCTGAAAGGACAATATTTCATCACATCAGTGAGCCTTGACCTGCATCTGGAGCATAAACCGGATGTTTCCTACGGAGCGATCAGGGAAGAACTACAGAAAAAGGGAGTTCAGGAGATCGGCATAAATGACGTGGCTGAGGCTGTTGCAACGATCAGGGGACAAAAATTGCCTGATCCGGAGGTAGCAGGCAATGCAGGGAGTTTTTTCAAAAACCCGGTGGTGGAAGAAAAAAAGTACCTGGATATCCGTAACTGCTACCCGGAAATACCGTCATATAAGGGGAAGAAGGGCCTGGTGAAGATCCCGGCAGGATGGCTGATCGAACAATGCGGATGGAAAGGTAAAGTACACGGGAATGCAGCCGTCCACGATAAACAGGCACTGGTGCTGGTGAACAGAGGAAATGCAACAGGACAGGAAGTCACAGAACTGGCGGAGATGGTCAGGCAATCCGTGCTGGATGAGTTCGGGATCACGCTTGAATTCGAAGTCAATATTATATAGGGTTGCCAACCTTATTAAGGTTGGCAACCCTCCTGCTGAAACATGAGCAAAGTAAGAAATATATTTCGCTTCATCCGCCGGCATCTGGAGGCCTTCATCTGGATAACAGCTCTTATTGCACTTGCCTGCACTGATCCGTTAGGAGCGCATTACAGCCTTTGTCCGCTGGACAACCTTGGATTTAACTGGTGCCCGGGTTGTGGATTGGGCCATTCCATCTCATGGTTGTTCAGGGGCAATATCGTGGAATCATTTTATGCACACCCACTGGGCATCCCTGCCGTGATCATAATTCTGATAAGGATAATTACAATATTTAGGAATAACCGGAAATACAATTCGTATATTTACCCAAAATCAATGCAAAATGACTGATATCTTAACATTTATTCCCGAAGCACAGGGACAGGAAATGGTGCTCCTGCAAGAAACCACCAAAGATTATAACGAAGATCAGATCAAGACCTTTGCAACCCTGTACCGTGCCCGAAGGCGTGATCCACAGATGATACTGCTTGTAACCATCCTTGGTTTCGTGGTGGTTGCCGGGCTGCAGCGCTTCCTGACGGGACAGATCGGCATGGGGCTGCTTTACCTGTTTACGGCAGGATTGTGCTTTATCGGTACCATTATCGACCTGATCAACTACCAGGACCTGACCTTTGAATACAACAGGCGCATGATCATGGAAAGCGCTGCCGTGATAAAATAATTATACCGTGTGTCCTCTTCCGCAACGCGGGCATGAAATGTTTTTCTTGCTGTATTCGGGTGGCACCTTGATGCGTAACCCGCATTCACAGTTAATGAACTGATACTGGTTTACAGCCATCATGATATCGCCTGATTCCCTCTTCACCGAACGTTTTTCGGAACGATCATCAAAGGCTTTGCGCACTCCCGTATCATCTGCTTCGGCCAGGCCTGAACCGGGTATGATGTGCGATTTCTTTCCGCTCACTGCGGCATAAGCCTTGTCATAGCTCTGGAACCCGACTCCCTGCATGGCACGCAGTATCTTTATTCGCTCTTCTATCGGGGGATGGGTGCTGTAAAGCCCTGCGGCCTTTTTCTTTTTGCTGAAGGGCAGCGAAATGTACATGGGCGCAGTTACATCATTGGAAGTTTTCATCTCGATCTTCGTCCCGGAGATCTTCTCCAGGGCTGATGCCAGCCCTTCGGGATAACGGCTGAACCTCACTCCTGTGGCATCAGCAAGGTATTCCCGCTTTCGTGAGATGGAATAATACAGCAGGCCGGCGAAAATAGGCACCAGTATGGCGAGCACCAGGGCCACGATCATCATGATGGCCTGTCCCTGCCCGCTGTTGGAGTTCGACGAGCGGTAGCGCGCTCCCCCTCCGGTAAAAAGCATTCCCCTGAGGAAGATCTGGGAGATGAGCACGATGCTTCCCAGCATCACACCGGCAAGCGTCATGAAGCGGATGTCGCGGTTATGGATATGCCCCATCTCGTGAGCGATCACACCCTGCAACTCGTCACGGTTGAGCCTGGCCAGCAATCCGGCCGTTACGGCCACCACGGCGTGTTTGGGGCTTCTCCCTGCTGCAAATGCATTGGGTGCCTCTTCGTTGATGATGTATATCTCGGGCATGTATTCCATACCGGAGGCGATCTTCATCTCTTCCACGATGTTGAAAAGCTGCGGATGCACATCGGATGTTACCTTTTTAGCTTTGCTGGCCGAGAGCAGGATCTTTGCACCACGGTAATAACTGACCAGTGCCATCACGATCCATAACAGCAGGGCGATGACCACGCCATCGATGCCCATCCCGGCAGGATTCAGGAAATAGCCAATGGCAGCACCCAGCAGGGCGAGGCCAATGCCCATCAAAACGAAGAGCACGATAGACCTGCGCTGGTTGGCACGTATGAGTTCCCACATAACTTCTTAGAATTCTACTTTGGGTACGGCTTTTTCTGACGGATCTTCCAGCTCGAAGAATTCCTCTTCATTGAAGCTGAACATATTGGCTACAATGTTCGAAGGGAACATCTGTATCTTGTTGTTATAGAAAAGTACCTGGTCGTTGTAGTTTTGCCTGGAGAAAGAGATCTTGTTTTCTGTTGAAGTCAGTTCTTCCTGCAGGCTGAGAAAATTCTGGTTTGCCTTCAGGTCGGGATAGGCCTCCACGGCTACCTGCAACTGTCCGAGCGCCCCGCCAAGCAGGCCTTCTGCTTTGGCCTTTTCACCCACCGTTGAGGCTTCCATCGCCTGGCTGCGGTATGCAGTGATGTTTTCCAGTGTTTCCCTTTCATGTTTCATATATCCCTTCACCGTTTCGATGAGGTTGGGGATGAGGTCGTGGCGGCGCTTGAGCTGCACGTCGATCTGCGCCCATGCATTCTTTACCTGGTTACGTAATTTGACAAGGCTGTTGTAAATGCCAATAAGCCAGATGACCAGGATAACGATGATCCCGAGTATAATAAGTAATGGTGCCATAAAATTGAATTTTAAAGGTTAAACCTGATTATTTCTTTAAATGATCTTTAAACATGTCATTGAGAATAGCAATAACCTTGCCGTCGTTATCGCCACTTTCCATCTCCAGTACCTGCAGAAGTTCCCCTTCGTCGAACCAGAGTCCGTGCCCGCGGGTGCATCGGTCGATCACAACCGTATCCTGTACCAGCACCTTTTCCATTTTCTTGTTGCAGATGGGGCACCTGACCCGTTTTTCCCTGCTGTTCTCATCTACCTTGAAAGAGGCGATCAGGTCATCAGCCGTCTTGCGGTCCTGATACAGTTCTTCCAGTTCCCCGGCATCCAGCCAGATGCCATGGGTCATCGGACAATAATCGATCTCTATCCCGGCCAGTTCCAGTACCAGCATGGGCTCGTTTGATATAGGTGATCTCATAGTAATGATTATGGGAGTTCGAAGATACTAATAAAATCGTTTAACACATAAGGTGTAACGTTTTGCGTTTTGCCACCTCATTTCATTTCATATTCTGCATTGCGCATTTCACATGGCATTGTCATAGGCAATGGTACACATGAAATGAGCAATGCAGAATGTGAAATGATTATTGATCCATGGCGCCCACCAGCTCCGAAACCTCCCTCACACCATGCCTTTCGCAATATTCATCTATTCCTTTGATGATTTTAACAGGGATATCAGGTTCGATGAACACGGCAGTGCCGACCTGTATGGCACTGGAGCCGGCCAGCATGAATTCGATGGCGTCGGTGGCGTTCATGATGCCGCCCATTCCCCAGACCGGGATGTTTACGGCATTGTACACCTGCCACACCATTCGCAGGGCAATGGGCTTGATGGCGGGCCCGGAAAGTCCTCCGGTGATAGTTGAAAGCAATGGCCTGCGGGTTTCTGCATCGATGGCCATGCCCAGGAAGGTATTCACCAGGGATACGGCATCGGCCCCTGCACCTTCAACCGCCTGTGCCATCCCGGCAATGTCGGTGACGTTGGGTGATAGCTTTACAATGAGTGTCTTATCATAAACTTTACGAACGGCTTCGGTAACAGCCACTGCCGAGGGACAACTTACTCCGAAGGCCATGCCGCCTTCTTTTACATTGGGGCAGGAGATGTTGAGTTCGATGGCCGGGATGTCCTCTAGTTCATTGATCCTTTCGGTAAGTTCAACGTAGTCCTCTATAGTCGAGCCATTTACGTTCGCAATAATATGCGTGTCGAACTTTCGTATCCTGGGATAGATGTTCGCGATGAAATGATCGATCCCCTTGTTCTGTAATCCCACTGAATTCAGCATTCCGCTGGCAGTCTCGGCCATGCGGGGGTAGGGATTGCCATCCCTGTTCTTCAGGGTCAGTCCTTTGATAAAGATGCCTCCCAGCAAGCTCACATCAAAGAAGTCAGCGAGGTCTTCTCCGTAACCAAAGGTTCCTGAAGCAGTGCTCACCGGATTCTTGAGTTCCAGCTTGTGTATTTTTATGCCAAGGTCTGCCATTTTAGCTTGTTAACGTTAAATACCGGTCCTTCGGTACATACGCAGAGATTCCCTTCATCGGTTTCCTGTATGCAGCAAAGGCATACCCCGAATCCGCATGCCATAAGGTTTTCGAGCGATGCCTCGCATGCGATGCCTCTTTCCTGTGCGATGGCCGCAACCGCTTTCATCATCCCCTCCGGGCCGCATGTGTAGATCATGTCATAATCAAAGTTACCTGAAAAGATGCTGTGTTCTGTCAGCAGGCCCTTTTCACCCAGGCTCCCGTCTTCCGTAGTGCAATAAACTTCTCCGAATCGGCTGAATTCTTCGGTAAACAGAATATCTTCTTTTGTCCGGCCCCCGGTAAGGGTATGCACTTCGTTGCCCTTTGCCTTCAGTTCCCTGCCCAGCATGATAAAGGGAGCAATGCCCGACCCGCCCCCGGTAATCAGCACTTTCTTGTTTTCTGGGACGCTGAATGCATTTCCAAGCGGATGGATCACATTCACAGTCTCACCTTCTTGAAGGGTACCGAGCTTTTTCGTTCCCTTTCCGATGACTTTAATGAAGAAGGTGACGGTCTTTTGGTCCACATCGAAATCGAGGTAGGAGAATGGCCGTCGGAGGAACACTTCCGGGTGCCCGTCGACCCTGATCTCGCCGAAGTTGCCCGGCCGGATATCCGTCACGGCTTCGGAACCGGCAAGCTCCAGCACGTATGAACTGCTGTTCAGCCAGCGTACTTTTTTAACCTTCAGGTCTTCGATTCTTTTCATATGCCTAAAAAAATCCCCCTCGAAAACTCGAAGGGGACCATGTTATTCTTTTTCTTTCTTTTCATCGTCAGTGTCATCGGCATCCTCTGTCTCCTCTTCCTCTGTGAAATCAAGCATTTCCAACTCGTGCAACGTATTATACCATTGGATGATCTTCTTTATGTCGGAAACATACACTCGTTCCTTGTCGTAATCCGGCACTGCATCGTCGAAGAAATCTTTCAGTTCCTCCGCCGGCGATCTATGACTGGGTGCCTTTTCACCTTCCAGCAGTTCATGGATCTTTTTGAAGATATCCTTGAGCGGGATATCGTCGTCGTCGGTATATATACTGATCTCCTCGAGCGAGCTTACCTTCTCATGTGCAAACACCGGGAAGCGTTTCTGATCCGACAGGGATTCCACCAGCATGCCTGTTTTGGTGTGCGACAGCATCTTGTACAACCCTGGCTTGCCTGAAATGGAAAGTATTTCCGTTAAGTCCATCATAGGTTTGAAGTTT
>JAZBOU010000223.1:0-3351 GCA_036351275.1 Bacteroidales bacterium | reverse complement strand
CTGGAGATGAAGCCGATATATTTCCCATCCTGTATTACCGGCAGGTTGTAATTGCGTGTTTCCTGGAATTTCTTTGCCACTTCTTCCATTGATTCATCCGGGCTTACAAATGTCCCGGGCATGAACATCAGGCTGCCGACCTCTTTTGTATCATATAATTCCGGCTTGAACATGATATTCCGGATATCGTCTAATATAATGATGCCACAGAAGAGCCCTTCATCATCGATAACAGGATATATATTGCGTTTTGATTCGGCGATCACCTTTACAAGGTCTCCCAGTTTATCATCAGGTGATACCGTTTTAAAATCACGTTCGATCAGCTTATCGACGGTCATCATGCTGAGGATGGCCTTATCCTTGTGATGGGTGATCAACTCCCCACGGCGGGCAAGCTGGTGTGTATAAACGGAGTTCTTTACGAAAATGCGGATGGTGGCATACGAGATCGTTGCGGTGATCATGAGGGGAACAAAGAGCTGGTAGCCGGATGTGATCTCGGCAATGAGGAAGACTGCCGTGAGGGGAGCATGCAAAACCCCTGCGATCAATCCGCCCATCCCGACCAGGGCAAAGTTGGATGCATTGAGATGGCCGATACCCAGGTATTTCAGAAAAGTAGTAAAGAACAATCCTGTAAAGGCTCCCATAAAGAGTGTAGGGGCAAAAATACCTCCGATACCACCTGCCCCGAAGGTAACGGATGTGGCTATGGCCTTAAAGAAAAGTATAAGCAGGAATAGTACGAACACCCAGATGATCTCATTCTCAAGGCCATAGAACAGGCTGTTGTTGAATAGCGGGCTGTAATCCCCCTGCAGGCAGGCGTTCACGGCTTCGTATCCCTCACCATACAGTGATGGAAAGAAAAAGATCAGCACACCCAGGACGGATGCTCCGAGCAACCATTTGCTATACCAGGTGTTGATCCGCTTGAATACCGATTCAGTGAAGATATACATCTTGGTAAAGTATACTGAAACCAGTCCGGCCAGTATTCCGAGCAGGATGAAATAAGGAATGTCGCCCATTTCAAAGCCTACTTTGATATCGAAGGGATACATCACGGCCTGTCCGAGGAAGAAATACGAAGTCAGCACTCCTGTGGTGGAAGCAATGAGCAGCGGGATCACAGAGGACAAGGTCAGGTCGATCATGATCACCTCGATCGCAAAAACCACGGCAGCAATGGGTGATTTAAAAATGGCCGACATGGCCGCTGCACTGGCCAGTCCGAGCAGCAGTGTGATCTGCTTATAATTCAGGCGGAATACCTGGCCAATGTTAGAACCTATGGCAGCTCCCGTTGCGACAGTTGGCCCCTCAAGTCCGACCGACCCGCCAAAACCAACAGTAAACACTGAAGTAAAAATGGATGAAAATACATTATGCCTTTTGATAACCCCATGTGTCTTGGAAATGGCAAAAAGCACACTGGGAATACCGTGTCCTACATGCTGCCTGATCACAAAACGGATATAAAGCGTTGCAATGAGGATACCAATTGCAGGAAGTCCGAAAAATAGATAATTCTGGTAATCGACCACGACATTGCTGGTCAGAAGATCTTTGACCAGGTGTACGCCGTTTTTAATGATCACCGCACCCAGCCCGGCCAATACGCCGATGATCACGCTCAGGATCATGATAAGGTTCCGCTGGCTGATATTCTTTACCCGCCACCTAAGAAACCGACGCCAAACCAATGCACTTTTCATGAATTACTTTTGAGGTTGCGAAGATAGAAAAATTTAGGCTTCTGGCTTCTGGCTTCTGGCTTCTGGCTACAGTGAGACAGTGAAAAAGTAGATTTTATATAAACTACCAAACTAGATCAAAAGATATTTTGAATTCATTTAAAAAATTGTTATATTTACTCAGACCAATCTTGAGAATTATTTATTTTACGTACAACTATTTATCACTGTATGGTTTGAATCTATGCTTGATCTTTCATCAGCATTCAGGATTGTGAACATATATTTATGAATTATGAAAAGGACCTTCGTATTAATCGTTTTGTTACATATTTCTTCCTTCCTCTATTCTCAGCAATCATGGCAACCACTATACATAAATGATACTATTCATCCAATATCAATTCTTCCTATTAGCCATGATACTATTATTTTTGGTATTTATCCATCCGGTGAATATCCTAATGGCGGGGTTTACAGGTCGATTGATGGAGGAGTTTCGTGGCAGTTCCATGTAATTGAGTATGGAACCTGGGGAGTATATTCTTTATTACTTGTAGAGAATGAAGCGATTTATGCCGGGACAAACTGGGGTGTATTCAAATCTGTAAACTGGGGTGAGAACTGGGAGCATATATTAACCACAAATAAGAATTGCATCTCGTTGGAAAATCTATCACCCAGTACTCTTTTTGTCGGTTCCTGGGGGTTTTTATCCAGAAGTACAGATAACGGAATAACATGGGACACTTGCCTGGTCCTTCATCAAAATACCGTCATTAATTCAATCCTTGCTGTATCGGATTCTTTAATCTATCTGGCTGCAACAAGTTATACCAGTACTGACGGAGGTTTATATGTTTCTTACGATGGAGGGGGTAGCTGGAATAGAATTGGTCTTGTAATGTATAATATACAATCACTTGCAATAAGTCCCAACGATGAACTTTATGCAGGATGTTACTATTCCGGATTATATAAATCGGAAGACTATGGCTTTACATGGGAGAATGTATTGCCTGATATGGATGCAGTTTCAGTTGTTACACGCGGAAATGAAGTTTTTGTTGGATGTGAAGATCAGTCGTTTCTTACATCAGGTATCTTTTATTCAGGCGATGGTGGTGAAACCTGGGAAGATCGCACCCATAATATGACTAATAAGAGTATTGAGCAAATCGCATTTTCTCATGACGATTATTTGTACTCTCTTTCCAAATGGGAATACTTATCGCTTGGCCCTCCGCTTAACAGATCAATGAATCCGGTTGTTGGAGTACAATCAAAAAATATCAAGGCTTGTGAAATATATACTTATCCAAATCCCTGCAATAACTATTTAAACATCACCATTCCTGAATCTATTTGTTATAAGGGTTCTTCAATAAAAGTTTATTTATATAATCTCGCAGGAGATGTTATCAGTATTGAATCGATTCAAAATTATCAGGAAAATATATTTGTTAGACTCAATGTGTCTCAATATATGCCGGGATTATATATAATAAAGCTGTCATGTGAGAAGCAAACTTTATCAAAAAAAATATTAATCCAATAGAGCCATATTATGAAAAGAAAATTATTGTACGTCTGTTTGCTGAGTCTGATCATCATAAACTCAGAATCTCAGGTTATTAATGTGAATCCCGAT
>JAZBOU010000222.1:0-2670 GCA_036351275.1 Bacteroidales bacterium | reverse complement strand
TGCGCTCTGTACCGGCACTGAAATCGATTTTGGATTTAAGGGATGTGGCTATCTGCAATCAGGCCTGACTGGGGAATTCGAAATAATTATGGGTTTCGGCACTATTATGTAAAGTATTCTTTTAAACGAATAGGTTTATTCAATGGCACTATGACCTCTTCCTGAGTGAGAATAGCTGGGGCAAGTTTTTTACTCACCTCAGCTATTCAGTGTTGGTGTTATGTATCTCTTAAATCAACGATACTTTCTTATCTTCCTATTCTGCTTTACAAACTTGACTTTTGCGAAGACACCGGCATGATCCGACGGCCACAGATAATAACCGGGAGCATTTGGGTTGGGTATCATGTCAAAGATTTCATCACCAACCACATCACATTTAACCTTGTCTAATACCTGATCAACTGGGTCAATAAAAACCAGGTCAATACGAGTGGTCAGCATCGCTCCGGGATCACTGACGTATTCGTCAAATCCACTGGTGTAGCCCTCATCATATTTACTCTGCAGGAGCCAGGTGTCCAGATAGCCGGCATCCGCAGCCTGCATATAAGGCGGGGTATAGGGCAAGGGACCATACTCAGGATGCACCCAATAGCCTTCTTCATCTTCATTTGAACTGTTAAAATCGCCAACCATGATGACAGGTTTGGGATCCAGATAAGATAGATAGGCTAACTCGCCGACTAATTCCTGCATTTGCAATGACTGGTAATATCTAAAAACGCTTTCCGGTGCACTGCGCACCTCCAGATGAGTATTGACGAAGCGATATTCTGTGTCTTTGATATTCACATCAACAGCCAGATACCCACGTGTGAATGTAGCGGTTGCGCCTCCGTCGAGATCCAGTTCCAATTGAGCCTGGTAGTTGTTATTAAGCACTTCAACAGCATCATGGCCTTTTTTCACCAGGATAACATCGTGGTCGACCAGGCGCGCATCAGAAAGGTATGTAGGAGAATTCGGATCAATCATGGGCATTTCGATGTCGGCATTGGTGACTGTAAACGCTGTATATTCCATTCGACGTGCCTTCAATGCCGCATCAAGAACCGTATAAAAGTCTATGACAAGTGTGCTCGCTTGAACCGGGTTACCGGCTAAAAAATCACCGGGAGTCTGGATGTAGTAGGTTGAAACTTCCTGAAGGCCGATTATTTGAGGTTCAGCAGCTGCGATTTCATCGGCAAGGGCTTCCGCTCGCGCCCAGAAATTAGTAAACAGCATAGTTTGATAGACTTCGGCAACAGCTGTTGGTATAGCGTATGGATCACTCGACTGGGAAGCTTCGACCACTTTGAAGATATCTGCACCCAAGTAAAGGTTCCGGGTCATCACCTTAACAGTGCTTTTTTTAGCCCCGTGTCTTTTGGCTGAAGCTGATGCTGGGATAATGAATGAAAAAACCACCAACCAAAGCAATATTTGACGACAGCGATTTCTTAACTGAGTGTTCATTCCTCCCCCCTTAAATAGAATTTTATTAAATGCACTCCTCCTATATGAAAAACAGCAAAGGCTGAATATGAGTTCACCAAAATATGATTATAGCCGGTTAATTATTATTGATGGCTGGGATGAAAATTTTCGCTGGATTTGAGCTAATGTCCATCTGAAGGGTCGAACATGTCAATAAAAAAATGCGCCTGCCGTGGTATGGACTGCAAAAAGTTCGGGAGGATTAAGGAGGGTATTGTATCCAAGGCCTTTATCCAAGTCATGGCTATGCCGGATATGGTTTTTCTGTCTGTAGATAGCTATCTAATCACACGCGTACTCCGCTTGCAGCCGCTAGTATTCACAACAGAATGAAAATGCTCCAAAAGCATGTGAACCATTATCTTACTGATAAAACATAAGGGGCGGTAAATGAAACACCACGAAGGATATTTTAAAAGCATCCGTGATACCAACATTTATTATCAATATTGGTTGCCTGAAGGTGAGCCCAAAGCCATCCTAATGATTGCCCACGGGATAGCAGAGCACAGCGGGCGATATATGAATGTTGTCAACCATTTTGTTCCCGCAGGCTACGCTGTGTATGGGATCGATCACATCGGACATGGGAAATCAGATGGTAAGAGAGTTTGCGTGGAACGATTTCAGGATTACACAAAAACTCTCAATAAATATTTTGACATGGTTCGGAGCTTGTGGCCTGAAAAGCCGATATTTCTGGTCGGGCATAGTATGGGGGGATTGATTAGTTCCGCATACCTTCTGGAGCACCATGATCAATTAACAGGAGCTGTTCTTTCTGCGCCAGGGATAAAGGCGTCCGAAAATATCTCCAACACCGTTATTTTTGTAGGAAAAATATTATCGGTTGTAATGCCCAATGCAGGAATCATTCAATTAGATGCGGAAGGCATCTGTCGAGATCCGGCAGTGGTAGATGCCTACATCAATGACCCGCTGGTTTATAGAGGTAAAATCACCGCGAGACTAAGTGCAGAAATGCTTAAGACAATTCAGCATGTGACAGAGTCTGCGATAAAGATAAGATTGCCGATAATGATTGTGCAAGGAGGCGGTGATAAATTAGTTGATCCAAGTGGTGCTCAGTTACTCTATGACTCGGTAAGCTCAAAGGATAAAACGATCAAAATCTATGACGGCCTTTATCATGAAGTATTCAATGAACCAGAACACGGGCAGGTGTTG
>JAZBOU010000221.1:0-8947 GCA_036351275.1 Bacteroidales bacterium | reverse complement strand
TTTTGCTGCCAAGGCTACATCAAATACCGCCGTGGGCATGCCACTGCTTACAGGAAGCCTTTCGGTTGGGGTTTTCGAGGTTAATCTGCAGGATTTTCTTAAAAGCATGATCATAGGAGCCCCCTATAAATCACGCCCTGCCAGGTTCCAGGGATGGTATAAATATTTACCGGGATTTGATGAGGCAACACAGGGGCTCGACTCATGCGAGATCAGGACCTCTCTTACTCGCTGGAACTTCAGCACGGGAGAACGCGAAAAAGTAGGAGAGGCCATCATGAGGGTGCAGGATACGATCCCGGAATATACATTCTTCGACCTTGAATTCCAGTACTTCCTGGAAGGCAATCCGGATACCATTGATATGGTGTTTGCGGCGAGTGCCGGAGGCGAATATTTTATCGGTGTTGTTGGAAGTACTATATTTGTGGACGACTTTACACTCATTTTTGAGTAATAATTAACAGGCAAATAATTGCCAACGAACGACTTATGAGATCAATTCTACTATCTGCCACGATAGTGCTGTTTTGCACTTTTGCGGTAAAAGCCCAGGATATGGACTTCGGCCTGAAAGGCGGATTGAACATCGGAACGCCCGTTGGTGTGGCAGAGGAGGGAGCATCGGGAAGCCTTGGCGTCGGGCCCATGATCGGAATGTATTTTGCCTATAACCTGGGAAACAAGTGGACCTTGCACGGAGAATTCCTGTATTCTTATAAAGGCTCCAAATTCCATACCCCCGTTTCAGGCGATACCATTTACCAGTATTTTGCCGTTACGCCTGCGGGGGATTCCATTCCTGCTGAAGCCAATACCATTTATCGTGGGGTGGTGGACGGAAAATTCGACAACAGGTATATTGACGTGCCCCTCTATGCCTCCTATGAGCTTAGCAGGCGTTTCAGGCTGCTTTTTGGGGGGTATGTATCATACCTGGTGAACGGGCATAATACCGGGTATGCCGATGTGGAGGTGGGAGATCCAAATTATCCCTTTACCACCGTTGAAGATGAGCCCTTTGATCAGAGCAGCGAGCTCAGCAGGCTTGACTACGGATTGCTTGCAGGCTCAACATACATGACAAAACATCGTCTGAACTTTGGGATCAGTGCTACAGTGGGGCTTAAGTCGATATACAAGAAAAACTATAAATACATCGACGGAGTGGTGCGGAATGTTTATATGCAAACATTTGTGCAGTTCAGGTTGAATAAGCGGAATAATTAGACATTATGCGAAGGAGGTTTCTCGCTTTGCTCGAAATTCCCACTGAAATATATATCTTTAAGGTTTGTTCGGAGCAACCACACAGGTTTTCTTGTATTTAAGAATCTTTCCCCGCACATCTGTCAATTCGATGAGTATTATATATAAGCCTGCCGGGGCCTTGCTGCGGTCATCGCAGATGCCGTTCCAGCTGTAACTTCCTTCGGTACCCAGCAATTCATTATTCACAAGGTGGCGGATAAGTTGCCCTGCAATATTAAAAACCATGATGTTTGCCAGGTAGCCGGCCATTTCAAAATGATAGTGTATGCCGATATGGTTGTTTCTTTCATCATAACCGGGAACACAAACCCGGGGAGCGATTTCAATTACCCCTGTTCCGTTGCCCGGTTCCTGGTATTGCGAGTTCTTATATCCGGGTGTGCCAAAGCCTGATTGCTGGGAGGCCGAATGCCAGTTGGTCGGATCATATGCCGGACGGTCGGGATGCAGGCGCTCCAGCGCCACACCTTCAATGGCATTAAGCAACGGATAATGCATATCCTCATGGTATGAGAAGACATCAAGGGCCTCCGCGTTTTTATCTATCAGCAGTATGGTTCCCGACTCGTTGTTGTAAGAAGGAAACCCATCGACAGAAAGATGGTTTTGTGTTTCCCGGCAATCGTAAAACTGATCCACGAAATGCATATCCTCGCACAACAAAATATATTCATCTGGCATAAGCATTATGCATTCCCCAATAATTGACACATATGATGTGTCAGGGGGAGATGGAGGATTGAATTTTATCGATCCCAGCGACAGGCCCACTAGCGATACAGCCCTGTCGGACCGATTATAAACCTCCACATAATCGCTGCCTCCCGGAAAAGGATTAAACAATACTTCGTTGATAACAAGATCGCCCGGGACGGGATCCCGGGGAAGAGCAATGTGTATGCTTTCTGATATCATTTCCGGAGCCCCGGAACAATCCTGCAATTCTGATTGACAATCAAGCCGGTAAATGATACCGGGCAAAAGAGGGTATTCCGGGTAAAGTATAAATGAGCTGAACTGAGTGTTGGCAGGCAGGATAGCCCTGATAGGCCCGGCATTATGATCAATATTGAAAACATCCGGTTTAAGGCCCAGCTCACTGTTCATGGACTGGTTGAAATCCACCAGTATCCTTGAAGAATCTTTTACGCAGGCCCGTATTATCTCGGCCGGGGTATATATTTCATCGTACACGCTATTCCGCCCTCCCGGGGTTCCGCCTTTTACATCGATTGATGCTCGCCAGTTCTCTTTTCCCACACATGGGTCATAAGGATTTATCTGCTCGATCGACCAGCCACCATCGGATTTAACATCATCATCATACCAGAAATCCTGATAATGTACCCGGCTGATAAGCCTTCCCCTGTTATCGACAAGGCTGATCTCCTGCCCGGAATTGCTCAGGGAAATGCTTTCCAGTCCGTAAAAATTACCATAAGGAGCAAAATGGCTTTCATTTTCATCCCTGCCCAGGATCAAATAGTCCTCAGGGCCTATTTTAGCTCCTGTGAGCAGCTTTTCGCTCCCGGCGATAACCAGCATCCACCCGTTGAGTTCAACCTCTTCCAGGGTCGTATTGTACAACTCAAGATATTCATATTCCGGCAGTAGTTGCGGGGGCGTTGGATCGGCCATGATCTCGTTTATCACAATATCGTATGGGTTGACCTCCAGTAATGGCAGGTTGGCCTTTTCCGGTCCGGCATACACATCGTCGAAAAAGAACTTTTTACTGTTGGATTTTGTGTACTTGCAGCACACTCCCAGGTATCGGGTCCCGGGTCCCGGGAGCCAGGTGGCGCTTCCTTCCAGGGTAAAATCAAAATTTCCGGTGTAATCTGTGTACAGATAACAGCTGTCGTTTCTTAAAATCGTTTTAACCCTGCACTGGAAGGAGGATGAAATTGCACCCGGGCTTCCCCTGATTACGGTAGACGTATCACCTCCCTCCTGGATCATCAGCCTGACGGCATCGTTTGAACCACCTTCGCCAAATTGCAGGAAAAGGCCGTCAGGCAAGTTTGCGGTATCTGCATTTTCTGCCATAAGGTATACCCTCGAATGGTTGTTTGTCGACGGACTGAAGGCCTGCCGGATCCAGAACTGCCACTCCATGGTATCCCGCGTATCAATGGCTGTGAATAGTGATGCATTCCCGGCTGCGGCATCATTCAGCTGCAACTGTTTGTAATTATTCACAGTGAATAGCTGTGTATCACCTGTCCACTCAGGATTGTGATTGATCTCTCCGTCGGAGAAATCATCTTCAACCTGCCCATATGATATCATAGGAATTAAAACAATAAAAAATATCAGGCGTTCTAACATGGATAAAATAGTTTATTAAACGATTCTGCATCATGAAATAACCCAACACACAACAGCAAACACCCAACACTATTGGCCGCTTTAGCGGACAATGTAATGTGAATTTGTATTTTTGTGGGGCTTCTATAGATTAATACCCGATTTTGTGAAATGTCCGCCCCGGCGGCAAAAAATATTTAAATGAAAATAGCAGTAGTAGGTGCAACAGGGATGGTAGGCAGGGTTATGCTCAGGGTGCTGGAAGAAAGCAAATACTTCCCGGGCGTTGAATTGTTGCCAGCTGCATCCGGGCGATCAACAGGGAAAAAAGTTATTTTCAGGGGCGAAGAAATCATTGTAAGAAGCCTTGGGGAAACCCTGGATGCCCTTCCCGATATTGCCATATTTTCTGCCGGAACCGAAGTATCCCTGGAATGGGCCCCAAGATTTGCGGAAAAACAATGTTTTGTGATCGACAATTCCTCTGCATGGAGGATGATTGATCATGTACCCCTGGTAGTGCCCGAGATCAATGCCGGCACCATCCGTAAAGACAGCCGGATCATTGCCAATCCGAATTGCTCAACCATACAGATGGTACTGGCCCTTATGCCATTACATCGAAGTTTTGGGATCAAAAGACTGGTCATTTCCACATACCAGTCGGTGACCGGATCAGGAGCTGCTGCAGTACGGCAGCTGGATGAAGAACGCCGTGGCATTGAAGGTGAAAAAGCATATCCGCACCCCATCGACCTGAACCTTTTTCCGCACGGGGGAAGGTTCCTTGAAAATGGATATACAACAGAAGAACAAAAACTCGTGGATGAAACCCGCAAAATATTGGGGGATAACGCCATAATGGTTACAGCAACAGTCGTCAGGGTACCTGTTTACGGAGGGCATTCAGAGGCGGTGAACGTGGAAATGAAACAAACATTCGAGATCGAAACAATCAGGGAACTCTTGTCGGCAACACCGGGCATCACCATCGTGGATGATGTGCATGAGAACCGTTATCCCATGCCGCTTTTTGCCGAAGGAAAAGACGATGTTTTCGTGGGCAGGATCCGCAGGGATAACAGCATTCCCAATGGCCTCAATCTCTGGATCGTATCCGACAACCTGAGAAAAGGCGCTGCCACCAACGCAGTACAGATCGCCGAATACCTCCTCATTAACAAATTCATTTAGTCAATGGAGATCTACTACGGAATAGAAGGCTTTGGGAAGGTGAAGAAACCGGTTGTGACCGTAGGGACCTTTGATGGTGTGCATATAGGGCACAGCAAGATTTTCCAGACCATGAAAATACTTGCCAGGGAATGTGGTGGAGAAACAGTGGTGGTCACTTTTCATCCGCATCCGCGCCTGGTCATTCACCCCGACAGCAAAGACCTGAAGTTTATAAATACACAGGAAAGAAAATACGACCTGATCAGCCGGAACGGCATCGATCACCTGGTGGTCATCCCGTTTACAAAAGAATTTGCCGCTACTACAGCCAATACTTTCGTTGAAGATATTTTAGTGAAAAAAATAGGTGTTTGTAAGCTGGTGGTTGGTTACGATCATCATTTCGGGAGGAACAGGGAGGGTTCTTTTGAAGAACTGATGAAACTGGCTGATAAGTATTCGTTTGCGGTTGAGCAGATCCCCGCCCAGGATATCAACAACATTGCCGTCAGTTCCACCAAGATCAGGAAAGCGTTGAATGAAGGAGATATCAGGCATGCCAACGATTTGCTGGGATACGAATATTCGATCACCGGTATTGTTGTAGGGGGTAATAAGATTGGAAGAGACATCGGCTTTCCGACAGCAAATATTGAATTGCAGGACGAATATAAGCTGATCACTGCCGATGGGGTATATGCATGCCGCATTTTATACGACGGGAAGATATATCTTGGCATGGGCAATATCGGCTATCGTCCGACCATCAGCAACAGCGACCTGACCGTGGAAGTGCATATATTCGATTTCGACAAAGAGATTTATGGTGAGGCGATCACTATTTTCTTTGTCGACAGGATCCGGGATGAGGTAAAATTCAAGAACCTGGAGGCCTTGAAGGAGCAGCTAACCATGGATAGGGATTCTGTTAAAATTATTTTGGGAGGATAGATTGCTACCATTGTCATCATTGTCGTCATTGCCGGGCAATCATTTGTACGCTTAGTGTTCTAGTTTTTCGTTTGTGTACTTTATTAACAGATAAATTTCTTTTCTGATAAGATCAAGTTTGGTTTGGATGTACAGATACCGCTCTTTGTTAATTATTGATCGTTTATAGCATTTTTTGTTCCAGTCTTTACACTCTGAGGTCGATCCAAGACTGTAATAATAGAATCGAATTTTATCTTTCTTTGAAAACCGACCAAAACCTTCTGCTATGTTGGCAGAAATTGAATCAACAGCTCGAGCAAACTGTTTACCGACAGTATCTTTTTCAAAATACTTCCATGAAATAACAATACCCCAAACATAGTTTGATAACTCAAATGATATCGAATAAGCATACAGCTTTTCTATAGATAAATATGAAGTACTCATATCTATTAATACCAGTAATTCAAAAATGTCACATATTTAAATTGAAAAAATGATGACAATGATGACAATGTTTACAATACTTTAATCCATTGCCTCCATAATAACCCCAATCCTTTTCACTCCCTTCGTTTCCACGTATTGTGAACGGTTTTCTATTTCGAAGACACAGGTGCCCTTTTCCCTGAAGGCAAATTCTGTGCGCAGGGGCATCCTGATCTTTTCCTGTTTGGGATTGGTTGTCAGGGTGAGGGTGCGGCTTCGTATCTCGCCCGAGGGGGCCGTCATGATCACCGTTATCGGAAGCTGCACCGGGGCCAGTGCAGGATCATATTCCAGCTCTATGTGCATGGTGTAAAATACCCCGGGGTGGCTTATTCGGGCATCAAAGACCGCATTGTCGAAACGCTTCCAGGTTTCCCCCGGGAAAGAATAATGGGTACTGACGGTGGTTCCCCCGCTGCATCCCGCCAGGAGTAAAAAAAGAATGATATTCCGGATAGCTAAACTTTTCATAATGCATGCTGTTGATAAGGCAAAGATAAGGCATGCTGTGCTTCTTTTGTTAACTTTGTGATTACGATGGGAAAACAGAAATACTATGTGGTGTGGGAAGGCAAGGAGCCCGGGGTATATGATAACTGGAAGGACTGTGAGCGGCAGATACGCAATTTTGACGGCGCCGTGTACAAGTCGTTCGTTGATAAGGGCCTGGCCGAAAAAGCCTTCCTTGATGATCCCCAAAACTACATAGGCAAAGATTTCGGAAAGCTTACGGAAGCCGAAAAGGTTCCTTTTGGCAAACCCATTGGCGACTCGATCAGTGTAGATGCCGCCTGCAGCGGAAATCCCGGTAAGATGGAATACCGCGGCGTAGATACCATGTCGGGAGCACAGCTGTTCAAACAGGGCCCTTTCCCGGTAGGAACGATAAACATAGGGGAGTTCCTGGCGATTGTTCATGGGTTGGCCTACATGGCTGAACGCGGTCAGGACTGGCCCATTTATACCGACTCCAGGACGGCCATGAAATGGGTCAGGGATAAAAAGGTAAAAACCAAATTACCCCGCCGGGCCGATACCGAAAAGCTCTTCGGCCTGGTCGACCGTGCCGTCAAATGGCTTGAAAATAACGAATATTCCAACCAGATCATCAAATGGGAAACGGCCGCATGGGGAGAGATCCCGGCAGACTTCGGCCGCAAGTAAGATGAAAAAGCAGATCGCTTCCATAAACGATTTTATCAGGAGGAATAAGCTGTCCTCGCTCAGGGATGTTGCCCTGTTCATCATCATTACGCTTGTAATACATTTCGCATGGCGGATATGGCAAACGCAGTTCGAGTATGCTCCCATCCAGGATCTTATGTATGGCCTGATGCGCGCAATGGCCCGTGAGGTGTACTACGAATCGGCCTGGGTCATCTCCGGTTTTATCGACATCGTCAGGGTGGACGAGACCCTGTATATGCATTTTCCAAACAGGGCTATCATGTTTGTGAACATGGGCTGTTCCGGCCTGAAGCAAATGATGCAGTTTGCCCTGCTGATGCTGGTGTTCCCCGGACCATGGAAGCATAAACTCTGGTTCATACCCCTGGGGATACTCGTCATGCACATAACCAATCTCTTCCGCATGGTAGGGCTGGCCGTGGTCATGAACAACTGGCCGCAGTACTGGGATTTCAGCCACGACAACCTCTTCCGTCCTTTCTTTTACCTGGTGATCTTCCTGCTCTGGGTATGGTGGGTGGAAAAGATAAGGGTTGACAAAAATTCAGGCTGAGGAATTGCATTGTCAATATTGTAATCATTGCATCCATTGTTATTAACCATGATGGCCATGATAACCATGACAACCATGATGACAATCACAACATTTGCCTTATCTTTGTTAAAAATTTATAATTATCGCACGATAATTGCTGTATTACAGATAATTTGATCGACCGGCAACGTTATTGTTACGTAACGATCAGCAAAACCCGTAAAAACCCTGAGTGATGAACGAACAAGCCCCCAAAACAGACTATGGAAGAAAAAAGCCCGGCAAAGGATTGATCATTGCGCTGGTGGTCCTTCTGCTGGCTGTTATCGCACTGATCATCTGGATCTTCTCCATGAGATCAGACATAAAAGTACTGCAGAAAGAAAAAGAAGCACAGCGTGTTGAACTGCAATCGGAGCTGGATTCCCTGATGTATGAACATGAAATGATCAAGGAAGAGTATGGCACCCTTTCTGATTCACTCTTTGTAAAAGACAGTATCATACAGGCCAATGCCCAGGAGATACGCAAACTGCTCGATACGCAGTGGGAATATTACAAAATAAAGAAAAAGCTGGCCCTGCTACAGGAGGTAAGCCAGGGATACGTCAGGCAGATGGATTCACTGTACACGGTCAACAAAGCCCTTACCGAAGAAAATATAGAGATAAGGGGAGACCTCCAGGAAGCCCGGGGAGAGATAATGGAAATATCGCGCAGCAATGAAGAACTGGAAGAAAAGGTCGGACAGGCTTCAATACTACAGGTATATAACATGCAGGCCATGGGTATCCGCGACCGCGGCAGTGGCAAGGAAAAAGAAACCGACAAGGCAAGCCGGCTCGACAAGATAAAGGTATGCTTTACCATAGGCGAAAATAAGATCGTTTCGCCGGGAACAAAGGAAATATATGTACGCATAGCCCGCCCCGACAAGCTGATCCTGACCAAGGACAGATCGGATGCATACACCTTCATGTACCAGGGTGAGAAGATCCAGTATTCCATCAAGAAACTCATTGATTACCAGAACCTCAGCATGAA
>JAZBOU010000220.1:0-7727 GCA_036351275.1 Bacteroidales bacterium | reverse complement strand
TCGATTGCAATGTAGAAACAGCAATGAGCGGAATATCAAGGGCATAACAAAAGCCCTTTGCTGCCGAAACGCCAATTCGCAGGCCGGTATATGAACCCGGCCCCATGCTCACTGCAATAGCTGCAAGCTTGTTCATTTCTATGCCTGCTTCCCGGCAGACTTCTTCGGAAAAGACTGTGACTTTTGCAGCATGGATATTTTTCTCGTCACTTTCCCTGATGGCAATGGTTTCTCCATTACGGGCAAGCCCTACGGAACACCTTTGTGTTGCAGTTTCTATGTTCAGTATGAATGTCATGAAATGCTGTCGCCCGGCAAACCTAATCTTCCTTGAAAAGATCCTTCCGGTCGGTTTTCCTCAGTTCGTTGCCATCCCGGAGTGACTTGGAGACAAGGCTATAGGGCCCCGTTACAACTTCATCGCCCTCTTCGAGCCCTGATTTGATCTCGATATTGGTATTGTCCTGTATACCGATCTCGACTTCCTGCATACGGGCAAATCCATCGTCGTATACAAATACTACTTCAACAATATCCTTATTCCGTTCTTCTTCAGTATTCCTGTCGATTTCATTGTTTTCGGTGGTGTCGCTCCTGGTTGTCACAGCCCCGATAGGGATGATAAGTACGTTATTTGCATATTCGGTACGGATCTCAACAGTGGCCGACATTCCCGGTCTGAGGGGAGAGTAGTTCGGTTTGTCTTCCGGGATCAGGCTCTCATAGGATTCAGGGAGGACCATGATCTTGACGTCGAAATTGGTAACCTGCTCGGCACTAACCCCAACGGTATTTGCCGAAGTAGCGATCTCGGTAACTACTCCAAGGAATTCCTCATTCAGGTATGCGTCAACTTCGATGGTGCAGGTATCATTCAAGGAAACCCTGACAATATCATTCTCGTTTACCTCTACATTCACCTCCATATGCTGAAGGTTCGCAATGCGCATGATCTCTGTACCTGCCGAAAATTGTGATGCTCCCGCAACCCGTTCACCTTGCTCAACATTGAGTTTTGAAACGGTCCCGTCGCGCGGAGCGGATACCGTGGTCTTGGTGAGGTTATCCTTTGCTTCCCGCAATGTAGCTTTTGCACTGCTGATAGCAAACTCGGCACTGGCCACGGTTTGCTTGGCAGCATCGACTTCTGCTTTTGCCACTTCGAAATTGGCAAGTGCAGCGTCATACTCCGATTGCGAGATCACATTTTCTTCCCAGAGTTTCTTATTCCTTTCGTAAGAAATCCTGGTATTCTTATATGAAGCCTCTGACTGGGCCAGTCGCGCCTTTGCATTTGCAAGATTGGCCTGCTGGGAATTCAGGTTGGCTTCTGCTCTTTCGTATGCCGAAATATAGATCTCCGGATCAATTTTGACCAGCAGGTCTCCGGTTTTTACTTCATCGCCTTCCTTTACATATAACTCTACAACCTCCCCGGAAATGTATGGGCTGATGATGACGTCCTGGGCTGGCTGTATTTTACCATTGGCCGAAACTGTTTCAATGATATCGCCATATTCGGCTGCTTCAACACTAACGGGCAGTCCACTGGAGGATTGTCCTTTGATTACGGCCCAGATGACCAGGATCACCAGTAAAATAACAACAAGAATGATCCAGGTTTTTTTCTTTTTAAACATTAGGCAAAAGGTTTGTTCGTTCTTACTTGCAGGTTTTCCCGCCGGTGCCCGCGAAAGTTCCTGCTAAATTAACCAATAATCATACACATACGCAACCTTATTCGATCGAAAGAGGGTTGCCCATGTAAAAGCTCAGAATTGTGGTCTTGAATATATAATCGTATTTAGCCTGCAGCAATTCAGATTGCGCCAGGGTAAGTTCCTTTTTGATCTCATTATATTCAACTGAGTTGATCAGCCCGACATCAAATTTCTGCTGGGCGTACTTGAAGGCCTCGGTCTGGGCTTCTACCTGTTTTAGGGCAGATCCATACCTTTTAAGTGCTGCTACAGCATCAGCGTATGCCTGTTCGATAACTTTCCTCAGGTTGTTTTTAGTCAGCTGCAGGTCATATTGCGCCGATTCCTGTGCGATCTTGGCCCTGGAAATACTGTTCCTTACCTGCCATCCGTTGAAGATCGGGATGTTGAGATACAAACCAACCGTCCTGTTGTTGTTGTCGCTCAACTGATCCCCCCAACCCTTTACAACAAAGTCTTGATACTGTGTAAAATAGGTATAAACCGGTTCGCCGCTTTCAGTAAAACCAATCTGTGTTTCTTCCTGAAAAGGATTTTCACCGACCTGGTTCAATCCAGAATAACCACTTCCCCAGGACCCGCCCAGCGAAATGACTGGACTCTGCTGCCCCTTTGCAAGTGCAATGTCCTTGTGTGCGATGTCAACGCTCAATTCCGCCAGTTTCACTTCGGGCCGGTTTATTACGGCGTAACTGTATATCTGGTCAGAAGTAATATCGATGGATGGCGAATCAACGGATCTCAGTTTTGGAATCTGCACATCGAAATCCTCTGTTACGGGATAATCGATCAATTGCTGCAATGTAAGATAGGAGATCTCTAACCTGTTCTCGGACTCTATTACCTGCAATTCCTCACTTGCCTGTTGTGCCTGCACATTTAACAGGTCGCCCTTTGCGAGTGTACCGGCCTCAACGAGCTTCTCCATTCTCCTCACCTGTTGCTCGGTAACTTCGAGTTGTTCATGTGCAATCAACAGGAGCTCCCGGTTAAAGAGAATATCAAGATAATACCCGGCAACAGTAAGCGATATGTTATCCATCAGGTCATCAAGTGAAAACTGCGAATACTCAACTGTCAATTGATTCCGCTTGATGGCGTTGATCTTTTGCAATCCGTTGAAAAGGGTTATATTCCCCTGTATGTAAAGGTTATCAGAGCGTACACGATTGGTAGCAAATTCATTCGTATACTGGTCGATGGTACGGCCCCAGTTATTTACCGTGCTCGCCCCGGCATTGATACTGGGGAGGGTGTTCAGCTTTGATTGCAGGAGGTTTGCCTTATTGGTTTCCACTACAAGTACCTGCTTCTTGATGTCAAGATTGTGTTCAAAGGCGTAATTGATGCAATCCTGCAGCGACCATAGGGTCTGCGACCTTATCTGAGATGCACTGAATACCAGCACCATACCGGTTAAAAGTATTCCTATCATCAGCATACGTGGAAAAGACTGTTCCCTGAGTGAAATCATCTTTATCATTATCTTGTGGTTTTTAAATTTCATATATTGCTTCTAAAAATATGCCACGTTGCTAAGATTCTGGTTTGCAAACCTTAGCAAAGTTAATTTACGAAGGTGCCCGGGCCAAAGTGTTCGCTTTTCAGTCTGCAATGTTCATTACCGTACACCTGGCTTTCCTCTCCTTGAAAGCACCAAATGTATGAATTATTAAGTATATTTGCTTGTTTCCCATATATAATACTCGCCTGAATCAGTCTAAAACCCCAGACCCATGCAAATAAAGCATCTCATATCCGCAACTTTCGCTCTTCTAATCTCGTGTTCCGTGTTGCACAGCCAGGTAACGCCCGGCGATACCATTCATGCTGTCAAATATGTCATCGAACTCGAAGAGGTTGACATAGCCGAACATACGATTTCTGCCAATACGAATATTACAATAGTTCCACTTGTTGATGATCTTGGCGTAATACAGCTGCAATTAATGGAACTAAGTGTGGATTCGGTATTTGTAGACATGCAGAAAACCATGGACTATACCCATGCCAATGAAGTGATCACCATTCAGCTGCAAGAACCAATTTCCATGGATGACACAACCGACATACTGGTTTATTATCATGGCGAACCTTTTCATGAAAGCTGGGGTGGATTTCACTTTTCCGGCAGCTATGCATTCAACCTTGGAGTCGGGATAAGCTGGATACCTCATAATCTGGGGAAAGCATGGTTCCCATGTATCGATGATTTTACCGACAGGGCCAGTTACGAAGTAAAGGCAACCGTGCCGGATACATTGACTGCTGTTGGTGGGGGCGACCTTATCAACTATACCGATAATGGAAACGGGACGCACACATTTAGTTACTACATAGCCAATCCAATCCCAACATATCTTGCGTCCATCTCGATCGGAGAATATGATGTGGTTGAAGATACTTATCCCGGCCTGGAAAGAAACATACCGATAACGTATTGGGTACATCCTGGTGATACGGCTCAGGTAATGGGCACCTTTGCACGTATGCATGAGGTGATGGATCTTTTTGAAGACCGCTTTGGTCCCTACGACTGGTACCGTGTGGGATATATCACCACATCGAATTATGGTGCCATGGAACACGCTTCCAATATCGCTATTCCGAATTACTTCATCAACGGGAACCTTACATATGAAAGTACGATCATGCACGAACTTTCGCATATGTGGTTCGGCGACAAGGTAACATGCGATAAAGCTGAAGAAATGTGGATCAACGAAGGCTGGGCAACCTTTTGTCAGCTTTACTACACAGAAGTTTTGGATGGCATTGACGGCTTTAAGACCGATATGAGGAATATGCATCAGAATGTACTCTTAACATGCCATAAAGTTGAAAACGGCTTCCATCCCATGAATAACATCCCCCAGCAATACACATACGGACTCAGTGCATACGACCGGGGGGCAACAAAAGTACAGGCATTACGTGGATACCTCGGCGATGATGTTTTCTTCCCGGCCTGTGTGGCATACCTGGATGATTATGCTTTTCAATCTGTATCATCATACGATATGGAAGCAAGCTTTACACAGAGTACCGGCATCGATATGAGCGGTTTTTTCAATAACTATATCTATCATGGCGGAACCCCGCTTTACACCCTGGATTCCTTCAATGTAACACAAACTGGCGGAAACTGGGATGTAAGCATTTATGTTAAGCAAAGAAGATACGGACCGGGATTCATGGGTGACGGGAACAGGATTGGATTCAATATACTGGCTCAGGACCTGCAGCAATATAGCGACTTCATTCATTTCGACGGTGAAACCGGAAGTACCACGGTGGCCGTGCCCTTTGAACCTGTTGAAGTATTTCTTGACCTGGAGGAAAGATATATGGATGCCACCGTCGACAATTATATGACGGTTGCAGCAACCGGATCCTACACTTTTCCTAAAACATATTTTGAATTACATGTTGACCAGATCTCCGATTCTGTGTTTATCCAGGCTACACATAATTTTGCAGCTCCCGACACTTTTGAAATCCCGGTACCCGGACTGAGCATATCCAATAACCATTACTGGACTGTTAGAGGAATTCTTGAAAACGGCTTTGCCGGCCGTGGAGGTTTCAAATATAGCTTCATGGGTTTTGACGGTGACCTGATCACGAGCCCTGGTGATACACTTGTACTGCTGTATCGCGAAAACGCAGGTATGGCATGGGAAGAGGTCAGTTCTACCATGGATGGAAGCTGGTCAGGTGGATATCTTATTGTTGATGATTTACGCATGGGCGACTATGCATTCGGAAAGTGGGATGATCTGGTATCGACTGATGATAAAGACCAGGAGAGCCCCGATGCGTCCTTCAAGGTTTTTCCCAATCCTTCCTCAGGGAAGTTCAACTTTGAGATAAATAACGAGGACGCTTTCTCGATCGACATTTATTCACTTAATGGAAAACTTGTTGAAAGTTTACATAAAACAGCGAGCCATACAAAGTTTGAATGGGACCCCGATAATATCCCGGGCGGTACATATATCAGCATCCTCAGGGACAGAAGCGGGGAAGCCATTGAAGGCAGGAAAATAATATATAACAAATAACACCATGACCTTCCAGGTTGGCAACCTTCCAGGTCGGCGACCTGGAAGGTCTCTTCATCCATGAAATACGACCTCAACCCACTTATTACTTCTTTCGAAGCCAATGCCAACGCGGGAAAGGCTGCTCAGATGAAAGCCTATATGAAAGGGCAGTTTGATTACCTGGGACTGCAAACCCCGGTAAGAAAAGCGCTTTCGAAGGAATTTTACAATGATTACGGCTATCCCGACCCGGGTGAATTAAAAGAAATAGTAGAAATGTGCTGGAAACTACCTTACCGGGAATACAAATACTTTGCGATGGAGTTGATGGCAAAGATGAAAAAGATAGCCGGTCATGATGCCATTCACCTATACGAGAAGCTGATCACCGACGAAAGCTGGTGGGATACCATCGACCTTATAGCCCCATCACTGGTGGGATACCATCTCATGGAATATCCGGAAGAAAGGTCACATTACATCAATAAATGGATCAGGTCGGGGAATATGTGGTTGCAGCGCAGCTGTATCCTATTTCAGTTAAAATACAAAGCTGACACTGACACCCGCCTCCTTTCAAGCATTATCCTGAAGCTTAAGGATTCGAAAGAATTTTTTATCAGGAAAGCCATTGGCTGGAGCCTGAGGGAATACTCTAAAACCGATCCCGGATTTGTTGTGCGTTTCGTTCAATCACATGACCTTTCAGGACTCAGCCATCGCGAAGCACTAAAATGGCTTGAACGCCAGTGATCTATGCAAAACAACTTCTTCAGTAAATTATTTTCATATACTTTTGCAGCTGTATTTTGAGTTATCTACTTGTATTGAATATTCGTTGAAGATGTGGTTGAGATTTCTCCTGCTCGTTTTGCTCTTTTTCCCAATCGTTTTCGCCTGCAACAATGCTCCGGGCGACCCTGATGTTGAACATGCAGAGGTCAGCTTTTCAAATCATATTATAGCTGATCCGGTTACAGCCCGCATCAAATCGGAATGGCTCGACAGCATTTTCACCAAGATGTCAAAAGGATACTGGTTTAATGGTGCCGTGGCCTATATTGAAAACAACTGCCTGATTTACCAGGATGCTTTCGGGCTATCCAATTTCAGGACCAAGGATACCCTTAGTATACATTCGCCTTTCCAGCTTGCATCGGTATCGAAAATGTTTGCTGCCATGGCTGCCATGATACTCATGGAAGAGGGCGAGCTGGATCTGGATGCAGACATCAGGACATATATTCCGGAATTTCCGTATGACAGTGTGACGACACGCCAGTTACTTACCCACCGGTCGGGACTTAGCCGCTATATGACGCTTGCACATGAACAGTGGAAAGACAAAACAGTTCCGATGAGCAACGATGACATGGTATCGCTTTTTGAGGAATTCGTCCCCAAACCATACTTTCAGCCCGATAATGGCTTTCATTACTGCAATACGAATTATGCTATGCTTGCCAGTGTGATCGAAGCGATCAGTGGCATGTCGTTTGCTGATTTTGTGCAGGAAAGGATTTTTGATATTGTTGGTATGGATGACTCCTATGTGTATCATCTCGATGAAGATACGGTTGTACCCTTTTATCCCGATACTGAGGTTCTTGGGCATACCTACAGGGGATGGCGACCCATTCGGGTCAGGGATGAATACCTGAACGGGGTTACCGGCGACAAAGGCATTTATACCAGCATTTATGACCTGGCCCGGTTCGACCAGGCCATCACAAATAACCTGCTTGTCTCTAAAGAGACCATGCGACAGGCCTTCACGCCGGGAAGTCCGAAATACTGGCGACGGAAGGATAATTACGGATTCGGATGGAGGATCAGGGAAAGCGAAGACAGTACAGCTTTTCATTTTGGCTGGTGGAAAGGGTACCGGGCTTACTACATCAGGGATATGAAAAACAGTAAAACCCTGATCGTCCTCACAAATAAAGACAAAGGGCCGGGA
>JAZBOU010000219.1:0-3767 GCA_036351275.1 Bacteroidales bacterium | reverse complement strand
CATGGAAGACCTGGTCGAGATCACCTTGCAAACAAAGTATGCGGTAGAGCAGTTCAGGATACAACCAAGAATAGCCTTTGTTTCGTATTCAAACTTTGGGTCTAATCCCGGGAATATCCCGAATAAGCAACGCGATGCAATCGCTTACCTCCATGAAAATTATCCCGATATGATCGTCGATGGTGAAATGCAGGCTAACGTTGCCCTGAATCCCGAAATTCTGGAGAAGAATTTCCCGTTTTCAAAATTATTGGGCGGTTCTGCCAATGCCTTGATTTTTCCGTATCTGACTGCTGCAAATATTGCATACAAACTGCTACAGGAAATGGCCGACGTGGAGGTGATCGGGCCTATTCTCAACGGATTGAACAAGTCAGTGCATATCTTACCCATCGGTGCCACCGTGAAAGAGATCGTGAATATGGTGATGATCGCTGCCCTGGATGCCCAGTGCGTGCATCGCAGGGACAAGGGTGAGAAGTGCGTGGAATAGAAATGACAATTTGCTATTATTTGCCAGGGCTATATCAGGATCCATCCTCTATTTTTATGTATATTTGTAACTATATATGTAAAAAATACGAATAATACATATCGTCAACATGACGAAGAAAAAACTTCAAAAGGAATTCATCATGAAAAAAATTACTGTTGTCGGAGCAGGAAATGTTGGTGCCACCTGTGCCAATGTGATTGCTCATAAGGACCTGGCCAGGGAGGTGGTATTGGTTGATATCAAGGAAGGAGTAGCCGAAGGAAAAGCACTTGATATCTGGCAAACAGCTTCCATTAATAATTTCAACTCCCGTGTAACAGGGGTTACCAATGAATACCTGAAGACAAAGGGATCGGGTGTGATCGTGATCACCTCGGGGCTTCCACGCAAACCCGGTATGTCGCGCGACGACCTGATCAAGACCAACGCAGGAATTGTGAAGGAAGTTGTGGAGAAATCGATTCGTTATTCCCCCGATGCCATCCTTATTATTGTATCCAATCCACTCGACGTGATGACCTATGCTGCCTATAAAGCAGCTAACAAAGAATCGAAAAAAGTATTCGGGATGGCAGGTATCCTCGATACCGGTCGGTACAGATCATTTCTTGCTGATGCCCTTGATGTTTCGCCCAAGGATATTCATGCCATGCTTATGGGTGGCCATGGCGACAGTATGGTCCCATTGAGGAGGTACACTTCAGTAGCGGGCATCCCAATTACCGAGATGTTGAACGATGAAGAGCTTGATGCTATTGATGAACGCACGAAAAAAGGCGGTGGCGAACTCGTGAACCTCATGGGCACTTCTGCATGGTATGCCCCGGGTGCTGCTGCTGCCCAGATGGTGGAAGCCATCGTCGACGACCAGAAAAGGATCTATCCTGTGTGTGCTTACCTTAATGGTGAGTACGGACTGAAAGACATTTACATGGGCGTGCCCGTTATCTTAGGTAAAGAGGGTGTTGAGGAAGTGATCGAACTTAAGCTCAACAAACGGGAAAAAGACATGGTGAACGAATCAGCCAAATCAGTTAAAGAAGTCATGGGTTTGCTGGACAAGATGAAACTGTTCTAATAGATTAGCAAATCAATAAATAAAAAAAAGAAGCTGCCCCTTTTGAGACAGCCTCTTTTTTTATGTGTTGCAATATGCTTATTTCACGATCATCTTATTGGAAATACGCTCATTTTCAATGATCACAGTGTAGAAATATACACCTGCTTCGAAGTTGCTTACATCGATGGTCACCTGCATGCTTCCATTAATAACACCTGCATCAACAGAATAAACAGTCTGGCCGATCATGTTCGAAACCTCAACTTTAACGGGAGCAACAGCGTCGCTGCTGATCTCGATAAGGGTATTGCCAGTTGCCGGGTTCGGGATGTTCTGGGAAACGACAGTATTTGTCTGTCCGCTCAGCTCATCAACACTGACGGGAATAGGTACAATAGCATCGAATGTAATACCTGTAACATACTGTACACCTACTGGATCAGCAGATGCAGTACCATTATTCTGGAAGTCACTGATGGTTACAGCATTGAGGTAAGGAACAGTAAATGTTTCCGCTACCGGATCGTATATAGCGCGTTCTGCAGCCTGCACATACCAGTAGAAATTTTCAAAAAGAGTACCGCAAGTATAGCAGAAAGGATCGGTATTGGTTCCGGTTGTCGAGTTGAATGACCAGCCCATTACGTCGGGCTTGTAGTTCTCGACAACATTGTTTCCATCCCTTGTGTCAGTCCAGGTAACGAAGAACTCTTCTGAACGCTCATCTTTTGTAAGCTGCAGCCTGCGGAGCCATCCGCTGGTACCACAATACAGTGAGTCGTTTGAACCACTGGTGAGGTCAACAGCAGGGCCTGACCTTAATGAGTCAACCCAGGTAATGTCGATCAGTTCTTCTCCAAAGGTGAATTTGAAGAGGTGACCAGTATAATTATAACGTGACAGATAGTTTTCGTAATACTCCCAATCATTGAATATGTCATAATAGCCGCTGGTTAGGTCACCAAATAACTGAAGGTTGCCATCAGAGTCAACTGCACCTACGGTTCCGTTGAACCATGGAATACAAAAGTCTGTATATTCCTCAGCAGCATCCCTGCACGGATAGATCAGCCAGTCGGTCGGTTCAGTTGCGCCATCCCGGAAGAATTCCTGCCATTCTTCATCCTGGAAGTCGTAGTCAACCTGATCCCAGTTGTTTCCACCATCGGCGGTCCTGAAGATTATTGGTTCAACACCTGCAGGATCGTTTTCATCTGATCCTACCATCCAGGTATATCCGATCATGCCATCATCTGACCAGACCAGGCCGGCAGCTACATCAGAAAAAGTATATTTGCCAACCCACATGGCCTCACCGTCGGCGGGGTCAATATTGAATGGGAAATCCACTACTGAGTTTTCAAGGTCCCAGTCAAATCCTGTACCGTTGAATGTACCCTGGATGTCTTCCATACCAAGTGAGGTAAATGCAGACCAATCGCCAATTGACAGGATATTGAAAGCTTTAACATAGTCCTCAATCTGTGTTAAACCGAACTGGCTGAAGTAACCATCGTAACCATCGGTATTGGTAAAGAAATATGTTTCATAGTTGGCACCGCCAAATGTGCTTGATCCGAATGCCTGGTTGCTCCAGTCGGCCAGTGCCTCGTCGGGAGCTGAACCCTGGTAAACACCATAGGCATCGGCAACAACAGTATTGCCGGTTGGGTTATAAATGATACCGGATGGATAATAGTTGCGCAAACCTTCCGAACTCAGGTCAGAAAGCACTACAGGGCCGTTCCATGTCATGCCATGGTCTTCTGAATAGAAGGTGGCAACAGTCCCGTCGCTAATCGCTTCAGGATAGGTTTCCTGATCTATAATGAACGTAACTGAAACCAGGTCAAGATCCTTGTTGTAAGAGATCACCGGGCAATCTTCACGGCGGAAAGACCGTTGGCTGTGGGCGGTACCGATGTCGATCCTGCTAACATCTTTTGTTCCGCTGTAATTGATTTCTGCCGGGAAATGAACCTGTCCCTGATCAGGGCTGTCAAAGAGGAGATTCTCCTCAGCCATTTTTACAGGCGCAGTTTGCTGTGCACTCGCACTTATAGCAAAACTGGCTGCAATAAGCAAAAGTAAAAGTTTTTTCATGGTGTTTGTTTTTAGGAGTTAGAATTTATACAAATATAAAAAAATATTATGCTAATTACCAAAGGTAAAGAAAATATGACTGCTTATATAGTTTTTCATGTCATTTGT
>JAZBOU010000218.1:0-12664 GCA_036351275.1 Bacteroidales bacterium | reverse complement strand
TCGCTGGTAAAGGGTACCGTGTATGAGGTACCCGTGCCCCAGGCTGAGGGCATAATCGCCCAGCACTCCATATTCATAACGCGATGGATGGTTGGGGGGAGGAACAGCTAAGCCCTCTTCGATAAACGCCCAGTCAGGCTTCTTCCATACGGGTGAAGTGGTTTTTGATCGTATCCTGAACTCCCCGACAGGTGTCCTGAACATCCATTGCTGATTCTCACCGTTCTTAAGCAATACGTAGCTGCCCGTCGAACATTTGTCTTTTTTTACGAGCTTTCCTGCTTTATACAGATAAAACTCATTCGATGAACTGTTGATGACCAGGTAGTGCGATTTCGGTGTTCTGGCTGCCAGTTTTTGATCAAGGAACATGATCTCACTTTTGATCTTTTCCTTTGCAGCGGTAAGCGCCTCGACACTGACCGTTTCCCGCCTGCTGAGGTGGAACCCTCCTTCAAGGATAATGGCACGCAGGCCAAAGGGGGTCATGATAACCAGGGCTATGATAATGACATCTGTAAGGTGGGATCTCAGATACTGCCCTGCTATCCTGATTTCTCTGCCCGCCATCAAGATAAGTGCAGACACCTGCAATAGCACAGGCTTTAAAACCTTTCCGGGTATTCCGGAAATACTTGATATGGAAGGTTTTCTCATTTCCTTATTTGTAACACTTCGTTAAGCGGTTTGGTCGATCCGACGATGACTACGGTTGTCCCCACCGGGCAAAGTCGGTATAATTCATCCATGTCGTCGTTATTCAAGGCAATGCAGCCATTGGTCCAGTCAACACCCTTCCCTCCTTTTCCGTGGATCTCGATCAGGCTTCCTATCCTGGCATTAGCACTGACAATCCCTTTACGTTTGTTATCGGAAAACCTGGCTTTATCTTCTTCATTAGGATAATTCAACAGGAGGGCTCTGTAAAAGCGGGTCTCACTGCCTTTTTTCTTTTTTATGATCGTATAACTGCCTTCGGGCGTTCGCTGATCACCCTGTTGTTGCTTGTCGCCCATCCAGTTCGGCCCGAGTTCAGCATCAAATGTCTTGAGAAGGCGGCCATTCTGGTATAGCAAACATACCCTTGCCACCTTATCGATCACAATGCAAGTTGACTTTTTCTTTTTCGATTCGGCTACAGCTTGCGAAACCCATTTACCCCAATCATTATATTTACTGAAATACCCCTCCAGTTTTTCTTGGTAGATGTTAAATAGCTGCTGAATCAGTTCTTCAGATGAATCAAGCTTTTGGATACTATTGGAATAGTTGTCATTGTTAAAAGCAAGGATTCCCTCCTGAAGCTGGAGTTTACTTTTCGATAATTGATGAATATGGCTCTTGCTGAAAGGCAGATCCCCGTAACTTTTTTCAAAATCATAGATCATTTTTTCCAATACCCTAATCCTGGATCCGAGGTCAGCCTCTGTTCGGGTAATGTATTTGCGGGCTACCGAGATCGCCGTTTCTGAGTTTTCAATGGATTTTTGCGCATAAATGACGATATGGCTAAAATCCCTGAGAAGAATAAATCGGCTGTTTTCAACAGTCCATGCATGCATGGCTGAATCATAATATTGACTGGCCCTGTCATAATGCTCACGGGCATATTTCGCTGATTTTACCATTGCGGCTTCTGTAAGCTTTTTTCGGGCCCGGCCAATCTCTTCATCCGGCCCTTCCTTGGTAGTGGCTGCGACTATTAAGGTAACGAGCAGGATAACCATACCTGCAATGCTGATCATTATGATCCACTTCCTTCTCATCGGGAATGAATATGCTCAGTTTATAAAAAACCCCGGTTGTTCATAACCGGGGTGCATCGAATCATCCTATCCACCAAATTATACTTTCCTGCCTTTCACATTCGACTTGTATTTGGCGATCACTTCCGACAATTCGGTATTGATCATGCCGGCTTTTTCTTTCGCAGCTTTCACTTTATCGAGTGCCGGGATATAGTCAGCGTTGTCGATCATGGGGGTTATTTCATTCAATGAAACTTCGATGGCATCGATCTCTCCCCTGATCTCAACGAGTGCAGATGTACCTTCCTTGCCTTTCGGGGCTTCCAGGATCAATTGCCTGTTAGCTTCAATCAATGCTTTTACCTCATCGATGGTAGCCAGGATCTCGGCTTTCATTTCTTCCTTGCGCAATTCCGTTTCCTGTTGAACTTCCTGGGCAAATTGCTGAACTCCAGCAAGATGTTCCTTGGCCTTTGAATAGCTTTTAAATACCCTGGAGCTTTGCTTTTCAACATAAGCCATCACCCCATTCATAGAATCCTGAAGGGCAACATAGCTTTCATGCATATAAATATCGGCACCGGCAAGTTTTGCATCTATAATAGCTGCATTCGCCACATCAATTTCGGCCTGGGGTACTTTGGAACAAGCGGTGAGCATTACAGCAGCCGTACCCAAAGTGATTACAGCTGTAAAAAATTTGTTTTTCATTTTTCCTGTTTTTTTGATTTTCAATAATTGCCTGAAAAAATTGTTTTCAGTGTTGATTCTCTTTTCATGTATGATATATAGACGGCGTTTTATTGTTTGGTAACAAAATTTGAAGTAATTTTAATAGTGCTTCCGGAAAAGGTCCTCGTTATTTTTGAAAAATCAACTGCCCGGTCTGGAGGCGGTATTTAGTGTTTGACTCCGATAATATCGACAACCTTGGATATCAGGAACCTGAAAGATGAAGAGATCATAAGCAGGATCAAGGAAGAAGGCTCTTCCAGATGTTTTGAGGTCCTTTATTACCGATACCATGAAAAGGTCCGGGGCAAATGCCACTCGTTTGTAAAGAACAGGGAAATGGCAGAGGAACTGGCAGAAAATATCTTTATCAGGGCATTTGAAAAACTCCCTTCCTTAAAGCAGCTTTCATCCTTCTCATCATGGCTTTATTCAATCACATATAACCAATGCATTGATTACCTGCGAGAAAAGAAGAAGTTGCATTATCCTGAGTGGAACCGGGTGAATGAAATGCCCGAGATCATAGATGAAACTGAAGAGATTATTCAGGATATCAATTATGAAAACCTTTACGCCATTCTTGAAGTGATACACCCTGAGGAAAAAGCACTGCTGTTAATGAAATACCAGGATGCGCTGTCTATGAAGCAGATCAGTGCTGCCCTCAGGATAAGTGAAAATGCCGCAAAGATGCGGCTGAAAAGAGCCCGCACAAGGGTCCTGTTGCTCTATGCGGAAAAATATTTCCGCAAGTGAAACCTGTTACTTTAATGCTTTTTTTCGTCAAAAAGGTAAATTGATCCAGTATGAATGAATTTCTGAAACGTGTGTTAATGGGTAATGGAGATAAGCCGTCAGAGATTTGCCTGCGGTCGTTCAACCATTATTTTGAGGATGCCATAAATGTTGAATGGTTCAGGAAAGAAGACCATTTTGAAGTCCTTTTTTACAAAGACAACCTTGAACATATCGCCATATTCAGCCAGGTAGGTGTTTTGATCGAATACCGTCACAGCCTGCCCCCGTCCTATCTTCCCGATCCGGTAAGTAAATCGGCGGGATCAAAGGGAGAGATCATGAACGTAGTGCTGAAAAATATGGGAAATATTATTGAATATGAGATTATCATCAGGAGCAGCGCCCTCGCCAGGTATTTGATAAATGTTACTGAATTGGGCAAGATCACAGAAGAAAAGAAGCTCTGATGCAAAGAGAAATCCGATATTTTTTTTATCTTTCTGGTTACCTGCCAGCTATTTTCCGTCTATACGATAAATTAAACTTAGTATTATGGCAGTCAATCAAAGCATAAAACAAAAAAGAGGGAATACGGTCGCCCTTGTCATTGCCATTATGGTTATCCTTACAATTATTTTAACCTGGCTTAATTTCTGATATCCGAGCGAGATAACTACCCCTCTTATTTAGGGGAAGTAGCCCGGTTTGATATACCGGATTATTTTTTGACATTCCCTTTAAATATGTCGGGCGATCCCTGGAACATCCTTACTGCTTGCCTTCCCTGGTATTGCAGGACGGTGCGTTACGTTGTTTTATCACTTAAATAAACCAATAAATGGCGAAAACCGAAACGAAAGACCTACTGCCTGACATCGCAATATTCGTTGACCAGTTCAATGAAAATGCAACAGCGTGGCTTGAACAAGGCATCCGGACAATGGACCGCGCCTATTCCGAATGGGAGAAGAAGTACCATCTTCTGGCCGGAGAAGTATTAACCCTGTATAAAGATACAGGCACGGGTGTGCCTATTGACGATAAGAGCAAGCATGCCGGCGAATCAGCGGTAAAAGATCTGATCAGCCACATCAGTGGATTCAGGGGCTACAGTATATCTGGTTTTCTGGATACGGCTGTTGTTCCCAGCAGCAATTTACTGGCGCTGGAAAGCATCCCTGGCGAGATACTTATTGACCGGCCACTGGAAAAGGAATTCTGGTTAAAGGATGATAGGGATAGCCGCAGCATAAGGATGGCCAGGAGATGGTATTTCATCAGGCTGCGCTCCGGAATTGATCGGAGAACTAAAAAGAAATACCGGGGTATCAGGTGGGGAATTCAGCAATATCATCCGCGATTACTGGTAACGGCATACTATGCCATACCGCTTCTCAGGAAGATCATCCATCTGCTTGAAAAAAGGCAGCAGGAACATGCCAGGAGGTTCAACTACCTGCACCTTGCTCATGAAAAGGAACTGAAGGGGCTGATTTCTCTTGCAGCCAAGTCTATTTATCAGGACGGTGATGTTCCTGCGTTAGATATCGGGTCAAAGGATTTTGAATCCAACGGAATAGCATTGACCCCGGTAAGGGATATCCTCAAAGTATTTAAGGCTAATACTGAAGATAATCTGCATGCTCTGGAGCGGAATTCCATGCTTGCAGGAACCCTGCTGCTGAAAGAAGAAGTCTTTAATTATGATGCGAATAGCAAAACCTTCCGGAAAACGATAAAGGATCAAAACAGAAGTTCCGAGGAATGGCAGGCCTACTTTGAAGGAGAAGGCAGTGATTGGGCAAAAGACCTGGAGATCATATCCCTTCAAATGCAGACAGTATTGATTGCCAGGGCTATACAACATCAGATCACCAGCAAGGTCAACAAGGATATCCTTCCGCTTATCGGCAACTTTCTATCTCTTGTTAAAGGCTCATTTGAGGAGATCAAGGCAGCTGAGAACTCTCCGGAATTCAGGGATAAAATATTGAAGGAAAGCCGTCAGGGTTTAAGGGATCTCAGGTTAAAAACGATTCCAAACCTGGTTGATGCCTTCAACAAGGCTCAGATCCTGAAGACGCTCAATAATTTCACGAGCCAGGTCATCCATCGCTTCAATGCACTCGATACAGGGTACTCCATTCTTCAGCGCCTGGACCTTGAGAACATCCCCCCCCTGCTAGGCACAAGGCAGATCAATCTCAAAAAGATCATCGACAAGGAACACCTCTCAGGGTTGAAGGACCATAGCCTGGAGTTTTCTACCACTGCCGACCAAAGCCTGGGTGACATCCTTCGCACCCTCAATGAAATTGGTCATATGATTCAGGTAAACCTGGAGGCGGCCCTCGAACTTATCGACAGGGAGGATACCCGGGAGTGGAAGAAAGCAGATGCTGGCAAAGTGGTTTCGGATAGTCTTGACAGGATCTATTCAAATATCGAAAAACTGAATTCCACATGCCGCAACATACCTGTGGAGTGGAGTAAAGAAATATCAGACATAGCATTCCATTTTATTGCGGGGATCAATGAATTGCTCGATAATGAGAACATCACCGACCTGGTCTTTCGTCAGGCAAAGGCCGAAGCATCGAAGCGCTATACAACAATCCGCCAACAGCTGAGTACGCAGACCAGGAATATCCTGCTTAAGGCATGGGGCGTGATCACTTTTGGGCTCAGCGGTGCTCAGTCGAGGTATATGAAGTTGAGCAAAATGACCGGGATCATATCAGATCTTGAGCATGAGCGCGAATTGATGCACTTCCTTTATACTACTGACAGGAAAATAGAGGAATTGCCCTATATCTACCAGCGGCTTTTCCGTCTGCAGGCATTGAGTGATGCTTCAATTTTTAACGGTCGGACACAGGAACTTGAACGCCTGGTGGAAGATTATTCGCTCTGGAAAGCCGGCAAGTTTGCAAGCCTTGCGATTGTTGGGAAAAAAGGCTCCGGGCGCACATCCCTGCTCAATATAGCCTCTGCCAGTGTACTCAAGAACACGGCACTTTTCCGTATCAATCTGCCCAAAGGGATACAGGATGAAGTAAGCCTGGCTGAACAATTCAAAGATGTAGTCCGTAGCATGGGTGTGAAGGACCTGAATGAACTCGAGCAGGCCCTAAAAGAGCTCTCAACGCCGGTGATCGTCGTTATCGAAAACCTCCACAATATTTTTATCAGGACCGTGAACGGATTTGAGATGATTGAACGATTCCTGCTGCTTGTATCGCGGACTCCCGGAAAAGTATTCTGGATCGTAAGTTGTGGCATTTATCTTTGGAATTACCTTGAAAAAACAATATCTATCCGCCGGTATTTCTACGATGTGATCGAGCTTGGAGAGCTTGATAATGAAAAGGTAAGGGAGATCATCATGAAAAGGCACCGCCTCAGCGGTTATGAGCTTGAGTTCATGCCTGGTGAAATTGATAAAGCCGACAAGCAATATAAAAGGCTTGGCTCTGATCAAGAAAAGCAGGAATTTCTAGAACGTGAATTTTTCAGCGACCTCGATTCCCACTCCCAGGGCAACATTTCAGTAGCATTGCTGCTGTGGCTGCTTTCTGTTGAAGAAATAGAGCCGAACAAGGTTGTTATCAGCAATGACATTGAGCATGACACCTCCTTCCTGTCGATGCTGCCGGAAGACGAGCTTTTTACCCTTGAGGCGATCGTGGAAATAGAAGTACTGACAATCGCGGAGCATGCTGAAATATTCAACCTGGAAGAATGGGCCAGCGAGATGATACTGCTGCGATTGAAGAACAAAGGCTTGCTCTTTCGATCAGGTGAAGGATTCCAGATCCATTTGCTGCTGTATGAACAGATCGTGAAAATGTTGGACGATAAAAACATATTAAAATGAAGAAAGTAATAAACAGGACATCGATTATTATCCTGATCGCCCTGGCTGCCTTGTTTGCCACAGCAAAAACGCTGGCTCAGGCCCCGGAGGCCGTCCGGGCCGATACGGCTTCGGTTGTGAAGGATACGACGGAAGGGATCTTCGGACAGCCATCCCTGCCATCTGCAGAAACCTGGTCGGTGACCTTTGAAAAGGTATTCTGGTCGGCGGTGCTGGTCCTGATCGTCTGGATCGGGCTCAGGTACATCACAAGGATATTGAATAAGCTTGGCGAAAAGTATACCCGCTCCCGCCTGGCGATTAAAAAGTTCATTCCCATCATCCGCATCCTGCTCTGGTCGGTGGTCATTTATTTCATCATTGCCAATATCATCGCCCCACCATGGGCGACACTGGTTACCTTGCTGGCCTCGACAGGTATCGCAGTGGGCTTCGCGGCACAGGATATATTGAAGAATATTTTCGGAGGCTTCATGATCCTCTTCGACAGGCCATTCCAGGTTGGTGATAAGGTGAAGGTTGGTGATCATTACGGGGAAGTTACCGATATCGGCCTGAGGACTGTCAGGATCGTAACGCCTGATGACTCAAGGGTTACCGTTCCGAACAATATGATCATCAATACGGCAGTTTCGAATGCCAACAGCGGGGAATCAAACTGCCAGGTGGTAGCAGAATTCTACCTGCTGCCAGGGGCCAATATGCGGGAGGTCAGGGATCTGGCCATGAAGGCGGCTTTTATCTCGAGGTATGTGTTCCTTAAAAAACCTGTTGTGGTGATCTTCAATACCGAATCACAGATGGGGCAGACCAGGGTCAAAATGAGACTGAAGGCCTATGTCCTGGATGTAAGGTATGAATTCCAATTCCTCAGTGAGATGACGGAAAATGTGATCAGGGAATTCAAAAAACGCGGCATCGGCCTCCTGCAGGAATCATGATCATGCATACTGAACACCAAGCATGATTGGGCACATAAAAAAACACCCTCCCTATACAGTCCTTGAAGATTTCGGGAATAACAAGGACAGCAGCACACTGCTCCCCAGGACCAGGAGTATAAAATAAAGCGAATAAACAGGCTTAAAGCCAATATGCACGAGATACTCATGCGCAAGCAATTTCAGGCCGACATAAACAAGAAGAACGGATACACCGACCTTTAGCAGGTAAAACCTTTCGACCACCTTGATCAGCAGGAAAAACAGTGCCCGCAATCCTAAAATGGCAAAGATGTTTGAGAAGAAAACAATAAAGGGATCGCGTGTAATTGAAAAAATGGCCGGAATGGAATCCAGGGCAAAGATCACGTCAACAAACTCTATGAATATTAAGACGATCACCAAGGGTGTGATATAGGTAGCCCCATCCTTTCTGATGAAGAACCTGTTGCCAACATACCTGGGGTATACCTTAAAGTATTTCGATAGTAACTTAACCAGGAAGTGGTTCTGAGGTTCAACTTTTACCTCGGTATTCCGCTTAACATACATTTTGACCCCGACATATAAGAGGTAGACACCAAAAATATACAGCAGCCATTCGAACCTGTAGATCAGGGCCGCGCCCGCAAAAATAAAGATGAATCTCAGCACGATCGCTCCCAGAATCCCCCAGAACAATACTCTTTTGTAATCAGCTTTTTTAACAGAAAATCCCGTAAGGATCGCCATGATCACAAACAGGTTATCCAGCGACAGTGTTTTTTCGATCAGGTAACCGGATAAAAAGTTGATGGAACTGTTCCTTCTGTAGTTGTCGAGGCTGATTTCAAAACTGTTTTCGTCAAGAGCGAGGAAAGGGGCATATTTCTGAGAAACGGCCCTCAGGTCGTCAAGGTCTTCAATATTATGGATCATGTCGCCAAAGTATCTCAGGAATACTGCAAACCCCAGCGCAAGCATGATCCAGATGCTGCTCCAGACTGCCGCTTCCCTTACGGTAACTTCATGCGAGTTCCTTCCCAGGATCAGCAGGTCGAACAGCAGGATCCCAAGCACTACGATGGTGAAGACAGCAAAAAATACAATTTCTGCAGACATGATATTTTGCGGGTATTAACCTAACACGTGAACGAAGTTACAAAAGTGCATTATGATTTTTAAAAATGACCTGGATTTTTAATTAAACAGGATCTTCTAATGAAATAGCATTCACGTCAACACACCTTTTTGCTTTCTCAGCTGGTGCGGATCTTCAGATCCGGGCCTACTAATTGTTCGTCTCCCGACGAGCTTAATATAGAAAGATCAGGCGTTGCTCATCCGGAGATGAGCTGCTATTACACACGAATCATGAGATTCGCCAGCGGGTTTCAGAAACGTCGAATATCGGTCAATCGCTCAATTTATATCTGATGAATATTTAAGAATTGAGCAGTACATTTGCACCGCATTTATTGCTATTGAATTTTTATACAATCAACTTTTTGTAATCATGGACATTTCCTTATTAACTGAATCCTGGACATTCGCCTGGATCATTCTGCCTTTTTTGATCTTCTTTGCCCGGGTTCTCGATGTGAGCATAGGCACGCTCAGGCTGATCTTTGTCGCCAAAGGATTCAGATTTTATGCGCCCCTGCTCGGGTTTTTTGAAGTTATCATCTGGTTGCTGGCCATAGGGCAGATCATGCAGCACCTCGACAATTTCATGGCCTTTATAGCATACGGGCTGGGCTTCGCCATGGGAAATTATGTGGGCATTCTCCTGGAGGAAAGGATATCCCTTGGATCGGTAGTGCTGCGTATCATTCCTAAAAAGGATACTACAGAACTAGTAAGGTATCTCCGCGAATCGGACTTTGGCGTAACCTCCATGGATATACAGGGGAAGAGTGGGAAGCAACAGATGATCTTCATGATCCTGAAACGCAAAGACCTTAAGGATGCCCTGCAGATCATTAATACGTATAATCCCAGTTCGTTTTATTCGGTGGAGGATGTCAGAACGGTCAGGGAAGGCTATTTCAGGCTTTCCAGAAAAGATTCGGGCTTTATTAAAAAAAGAAAGCCCAGGCTGCAAAGGCTGGGAAAATAACATCTTAAGATCACGGCTTATATATATGATTAAATACGTTTTCCCGGGCGGGACGGAATGAAGTGAAAAAATCGGGTCAAATACTCCACACGTCTTACTTGTCTATTACTTTCATTTGCACCGAAATTATAGTAATTTAGAATAGAATTATAATTCCTCTCCCATGCTGCAACAATCACAGGCCATCAATTCCTTCAACAACTGGGTACGTAAGAAATACAATATCTATAATGGCATATTCCTGAATCTGCCCTTTGAACACATTGGGAATATTGGCGTGATGATCCCTGTCATGGCCTCCTATTTTCAGGCAGGTCTGGATAAAGGCCTGGATCCGCAGGCCCTCATGGATGGTTTTTTCAAAACACATACCGGCATCACCGAAGAGCAGGAAAAGATCGATTTTATGTTCAGGGTGATACAATATGTTGAAAGACAAATCGTGCTCTATGACAGTGTGGAAGATGCAGCCTTCCCGCATTTGCAAGACAACGCAAATAATGTGTCGATCATTGACTACATTCATCTTGGGGAGCAGTCGCCCATGAAATCGAGGCTAATCAGGAAACTCTCTTCATTCAGTATACGGCCGGTCTTTACTGCCCATCCCACACAATTCTATCCTCCGGCAGTCCTGGATATCATTGCCAGGCTCAAATCCATGGTCGATAATAACGACCTGAACGGGATCGACCTTACCCTGCAGCAACTGGGAATGACGCCCATGCGCAAATCCCAAAAGCCCACCCCTTTCGAAGAAGCGCAAAACATTATCTATTATTTGCGGCATGTCTATTATGATGCAATAGGGAAATGTTATTCCAGGATCAAAGAGAACCTTCCGTATCATTCCTTCGACAACCCGGGTCTGATGCGTATTGGTTTCTGGCCGGGCGGCGACCGTGATGGCAATCCCTACGTTACGGCTGAGACAACACGAAAAGTGGCTGATGACCTCCGTATGAGCCTGATGAAATGCTATTACGGGGATATCAAGGAACTCGGGCAGAAACTCACATTCAGGGATGTGGATGCAAGGATGGCCGCATTGCGATCAAATGTTTATAAAAGCATGTTTGATCCCGCATACATCCTCAGCTATGATGAACTCATGGATTCTGTTGCTGAGATTCGGAAACTGGTACTGGAACACCATAACAGCTTGTATCTCGAGGACCTGGATAAGTTCATCGACAAGCTAAAAATATTCCGTACACACTTTGCCACCCTCGACATCAGGCAGGATCATACGGTGCACCGGAAAGCCATCAGGGAAATACTGAAAAATGAAGGCTTGATCAAGGATGACCTGGCAGAACTCAGCGAAGATCAATTGCTGGAGATACTGCTCAAGCATAAACTGCACCTCGATCCGGAGATCTTCAACGATGCAGTTGTAAAAGAAACGATACTGAACATATTTCAGCTCCGGGATATACAGGAGAAAAACGGGGAACAGGGCTGCAACCGGTATATCATAAGCAATTCGGAGGACATGTTCTCGGTGCTTTTCGTATTTGCGCTATTCAGGTGGAGCGGCTATTCCGGGCAGAAGCTCACCTTTGATATCGTACCTCTTTTTGAGACCATGCAAGGTATGGCCGGGGGCGCAGCTATCATGCAGGATTTATTCAACATTCCACAATACAGGGAGCATGTCAGCAGAAGGAAAAACAGGCAAACGATCATGCTCGGTTTTTCTGACGGCACCAAGGATGGCGGATACCTGAAGGCCAACTGGTCCATTTTTAAAACCAAGGAAGAGCTCAGTGCAGTTTGTTCAGCGCATGACATTGATGTGATCTTTTTCGACGGCCGGGGCGGACCGCCTGCACGGGGTGGAGGGAAGTCTCATCGCTTTTATGCGGCGCAAAGTGAAAAAATTGCCAATCACGAAATTCAGCTGACCATACAGGGGCAGACCATCACGAGCAGGTATGGCACCCGGGAGCAGTTTATGCACAACTGTGACCAGCTGCTCACCGCCGGACTTGCCAGGGAGCTGCAGGATGATAAAATATGCATCGATAAGGAGGCCCGAATACTGATCGATGAGCTGGCGGAGGTCAGTTACCGGAAATACCTGGAATTAAAAGAACATCCGCTGTTCGTTCCCTATCTCGAGCACAAAACTCCCCTCAAATATTACAGCGAAGCCAATATTGGCAGCAGGCCGGCAAAGCGTGGCAAAAAGAAAGAACTGGAATTCAGCGACCTCAGGGCCATCCCCTTCGTAGGTTCGTGGAGCCAGATGAAACAAAATGTACCCGGATATTTTGGGCTTGGCAGTGCGCTTGATGCGCTTGTAAAAAAAGGTAAGCAGGATGCATTAAAAAAGCTGTTCAGTGATGTGCCGTTCTTTAAGGCATTGATCATGAACAGCATGATGTCATTAACGAAATGCAATTTTGCCCTTACCAAACATATGGGGGACGATCCCGTTTACGGAGACTTCTGGAGGATCATTTACGATGAGTATCGTTTGTCTGTTGAGATGGTTCTTGCAATTTCGGGCTATGATGAGTTG
>JAZBOU010000217.1:0-33372 GCA_036351275.1 Bacteroidales bacterium | reverse complement strand
TGTGGCTGTAGGTGGTGATGGCACCGTGAACGAAGTTTCCCAGCCACTAATAGGGTCGGATGCGATCATGGGCGTGATCCCGGCCGGTTCCGGGAACGGCCTGGCCCATCACCTGAAGATCTCTTCGAAGATCAGGGAAGCGGTAGAAATAATAAATGCGGGCAAGGTGATCAGCATCGACACCTGCCTTGTCAACGACAAGAATTTTCTAAGTATTGCGGGAGTTGGTTTCGATGCCAGGGTTGCCAGGCATTTTGCCAGGGTTCAGCAACGCGGGTTCATTACTTATGCCAGAATGGCGTTAAAAGAGTACTTTCGCTACAAACCGGGAAAGTATACACTTACCCTGAATGGTAATGAAAGGACGGTGTCGGCATTTTTTATCAGCTTTGCCAACTCAAACCAGTTTGGTTACAATGCCATGATCGCCCCGAAGGCATCCATCACCGACGGGATGATCGACGTTTGCATTGCCAGCAGGCCTCCCGTGACTGCTTTTCCGGGTCTGGCACATCTGTTGTTCATGAAAAGGATCGACAGGTCAAGGTATATTGAAACGATCCGGGCCTCTGATATCCTTGTCAGGAGAAAGAAAGGTCATACCGTAAATGTGGATGGTGAACCATTGAAAATGGGTACAAATTTGCATATAAAGATCCTGCCTGCATCATTGAAAATTACAGTACCATAAAACGCTAAACATGGCAGCAAAGAAAAAACCCGGGGGAATCGTATACTCCACAAATCCTGATTTCGAATATAATTATGGCGATGATGGGAGCCCGGAAACTTTACCGCCATCAGAGCAAAACCTGCGGATTCACCTGCATAGACTGAAAGGTAATAAAATGCTCAGTATCGTGCGCGGCTTCCGGGGCAATGATGAAGCCCTGAAGCAGCTCGGGAAGAAATTGAAAACGGCCTGCGGGGTTGGCGGAAGCGTGAAAGAAGGGGAGATCCTTCTACAGGGTGATCACAGGGATAAAATCCTTCAGTTACTCGAGAAAGAGGGATACAAAGTAAAAAAGTCAGGGGGCTAATTCAGGCCGGGATCCGTAGGAAAGTTTTCCCAGTAAGTGTAATCGCTTCCGAGTTTACGGAGTGACGATTCCCAGAGCGTGCCGGGATCTGTGGTCATCAGGGTTTTGGCCGACATGCGGGACACCAGCCAGGAGTTACGCTTGAGTTCTTCCTCCAGTTGAAGGCTTCCCCAGCCCGAGTACCCAACGCAAAATCGTATCTGGGTGGAGTCTATCTTTTGCATGGTCATCAGTTCCCGTACCGATTCAATATCCCCGCCCCAGTACAATCCATCCATGATCTTCATACTGTTCTCGATCTGTTCTCCCAGGGTATGGATAAAAAACAGGCTGGAATTACTCACCGGCCCGCCAAGGAAAAGCTGCCCGTCAAAATCCGGAAAGTCGGTTACGACATCGTTGAATTTATTGTCGATGGGCTTGTTCATAATGATGCCAAATGAGCCTTCCTCGTTATGTTCAGCGAGTAAAACCACCGAACGCTTAAAATAATTGTCTCCCAGCAGGGGTTCAGAGATAAGGATCTTCCCCCTGGCCGGCTTCTGGTTGTTGGCCTTGATCTTGATTATTTTATTGATGTCAGTCATACGGTGATGTCAATGCAATGTTTTACCTTTGATCACATCAAGTACAAATATAATACCAATCGGGCCGGATGAAAAGCGATCGACAGAAAACTTATGAAAAATTCAGAACGGCATTCCCTTTTATGGTCTATGAGGGTTTTTCTTATAGTCTGACTGATAGGGAATTGTGTATAGTTTTTGAATTTAATCTTGCCGACAGGCATTCGTTCCGTCCGGAGATACGGATTTCACATACTGCTAAGATTGATCGCGACATAATTTCAGATTCCCTGATCAGGAATATTATTTTCAATATGGGAATGGTAGAACTTATCAGCTATTGGAAGGCGGCATGCCCACCCGGGGTCATCATTCGCGCCGGAAATCTAAGCCCGGATCAGGCAGAATGGTGGAAAAAACTTTATTTGAACGGGTTGGGTGAGTTCTTCTATGAAAACGGGATCAAACCCGGCCCCGATTTTATGGATATCACTGCCGAACCTCCGGAGGATGGTATTGTCCCTGAGACATTCTCAGGTTCCGGTATCCTTGTTCCCGTTGGGGGCGGCAAAGATTCGGTGGTTACCCTTGAGTTATTGTCGGAGCATGCAAACTGCCGGCCCTTTATCGTCAATCCCCGTGAGGCATCTGTGGCTTCTGTCCGTAATGCCGGTTACAGGGAGGAAGATACCATTTTGATGTACAGGAGCATTGATCCGCTGCTGATCGAGCTGAATGGAAAAGGCTTTCTCAATGGTCATACCCCTTTCTCTGCCATGCTGGCCTTCAGTTCACTCCTGGTCGCCTCCATATACGGTTTGAAGGAGATCGCCCTCTCGAACGAGTCCAGTGCCAATGATCCTACGATCCCGGGCACAAAAATCAATCACCAGTACTCTAAAAGTCTGGAGTTTGAAGAGGATTTCAGGATGTATGTGTCGAAATACCTGTGCACCGGGATAAACTATTATAGTTTCCTTCGCCCACTGAATGAATTGCAGATCAGCGGATTATTCTCAACATTCCATCATCATTTCAGCAGTTTTAAAAGTTGTAATATCGGCAGTAAGACCGACAGCTGGTGTGGCAAGTGCCCCAAGTGCCTTTTTACCTATATCATGCTTTCTGTGTTTCTTACAAAGGAAACATTGCTGGGCATCTTTGGAAAAGATATGTACGAAGATAGCAGCCTTTTGTTTATTTTCGATCAGCTTACAGGTCTTGCTGATGAGAAACCATTCGAGTGTGTCGGAACTACCGATGAGGTGAACATTGCTGTGAGGCGGACCGTTGAAAAGCTCGGCCCGGAAAAACTGCCGGTACTGTTGAAACACTACCACGAACAATCCGGCCTGCTGGAACCTGTCGCCCATGACCTGGAGCGGGCACTGGCCGATTTTGGACCTCACCATATTCCTGGTGATGATATGGTTAAACACCTTAAATCAAAGGTAGATGCTCTCTGAGATCAAATACATACTGAAGGGAAAAAGGATCCTGGTGCTGGGTTACGGCAGGGAAGGCAAGTCAACAGCCGGGCACCTGAGAAGGTGGTTCCCGGAGATGCATTTCACCGTGGCGGATCAGCAAGAGGATACTTTAAAGGACCTTGACGATGAGAATATAAGCAGGATTTCCGGTGCAGGTCATCTCGCTGCATGCAGCGGTTTTGACCTTATCATAAAATCTCCCGGGATCCCTTTCGAAACCGTTGCTGCATATTGCGATGCTGCAGCGATCACATCGCAGACGGATCTGTTCCTCAAGGCATATGGCAAGAGAGTGATCGGTGTGACCGGTACCAAGGGTAAAAGCACAACAACCACCCTGATACACCACATCCTGCTCAGTGCAGGTAAAGATGCGCTCCTTGCCGGCAACATCGGCATCCCTTCCCTTGACCTCGCCGAGAAAATCGGGCCGGATTCGATCGTGGTCTTCGAAATGTCATCACACCAGCTTGAGCACATCAGTATAGCACCCCATATAGCTGTGATCTTGAATGTTTTTCCCGAACACCTCGACTATTACAGGGACTTTACGGCTTATAAGATGGCCAAATTCAACATCAGCCTGAAGCAGGCCGACGGGGGAAGCCTGGTCTACAATATGGACGACCCTTTAGTGACTGAACTTGTTCACGAGAAAGCCAAAGAAAAGAAGGTTCTACCGTTTTCACTTGAAAACCCTTCAGCAAGGGCATATATTGAAAACAACATATTGAAGTGTGTCGTGGATGAGGGCAGGATCGAAGAGTTTCCTATGGAACTTGCCGTTGAACTTCCCGGAAAGCATAACGGCATGAACCTCATGGCAGCCATCCTTGTTTGCCTCGAATCAGGGATCTCTCCGGAGGTGATCACCTCTGCGCTCCTAAGCTACAGGCGGCCCGAACACAGGCTCGAGTTTGTTGGGAAATTCAGCGGCATTAATTTTTATAATGATTCCATTGCCACCATACCTGAAGCGAGTATAGCCGCACTTGATACCCTGGGAAAAGTTGATCTGCTCATTCTGGGTGGTTACGACAGACATTTGGAATATGGGAAATTATACCGGCGCCTGAAGGAGGGAAAAACTCCCTGGCTTGTTTTCATGGGCGATGCAGGAAAACGAATGTACAGGGAATGGGTTGATATAACGGGCAATAGCGAAAGGGTTTCCCTTGTTGAGAGCATGGAACATGCTTTTCGTGTAATCGGTGAAGTTCTCGTAAATGGTGATGTGTGCTTGCTTTCACCGGCAGCGGCCAGTTACGGGATGTTTAGGAATTTCGAAGAGCGGGGTGAGGTATATAAAAAAATGGCAGCTGCCCTTTAAACAACTGCCATTCCTTTCAAGGGTTTTTCTTTTATTCTTCAGCCTTTTTATCGTCGGCTTTCTTAGTCTTGGGTGCTTTCTTTTTTGTTTCTTTCTTTTCCTCCGTAGCTTTGGCCGCAGTGGTTTTTTCTGTTTCTGCCTTCGGGCTTTCTTTTACTTCGACTTCAGCCTTAGGTGCAGTTTTTTTCGGAGCAGCCTTTTTTGTATCCTTTTTGGTAGTCTTCGGGGCTGCAGGCTTTGGTTTTGCTTCAGCTTTCGGTGCTGCTTTCTTTTTGGCCGGTTTTGCAGAAACATCAGGCGCCACAGTCTTTTTCTTCCTGGGCCTGAGTATACCATAACTCCCTTTAATGATCTTACCGCGTTTGGTCTTTCTGTCACCTTTTCCCATAATGAATACTTTTTAAATGAACGATTTTTTTGTAAAGATATGAATTTTTCCTTGCCTTATCATCAGCCCAGTCCTTCTCTTATGAGAAAGGCCCGCTTATGTTTATCGGGATGCTTCACAACACTGAGAGCCCATTGCAGGCGGGTTTCAATACGTTCTGCATCATTGAGTTGCCAGGGGATATCAGATTTTCGCAACTTCCCGGTAAGGTGCCACAATATGATGGCGGCCGAAACAGATATGTTAAAGCTTTCAGTAAATCCGTACATCGGAATCTTTACCCAGGCATCAGCCTGCTCAATGGCTGTCACGCTCAGGCCTTCCAGTTCCGTTCCAAAGACAAGGGCCGTTTTCCTGCTTACATCCAACTCGTCCAGCAACAGATCATCCTTATGCGGTGTAGTGGCGATGATCTGATACCCCTGTTCACGGAGGTTTTTATAACATGCCTGTGTATTCTCATCCTCCGTGTTGTATTTCTGCAGATTTAACCACTTGGTCGAGCCCAGGGCTACATCGGGATTGATCGAGTATTCGTACCTGTTTTCAATGATGTGAACATCCTGCACACCAAAGCAGTCGCAGCTTCGAAGCACAGCACTGGCATTTTGCGACTGGTAAATATCTTCGAGTACAACTGTTATATGCCTGGTGCGCTGTTCGATCACTTTATCGAAAAGCATCCGTTTGTTTTCCGTTATGAACCCTTCGAGGTATTCCAGGAACCGTTTTTGTATCACGGGATCTTTCAACATTACAGCAAATTTAGGTTAAATGATAGATTTTATGCATAATTTTAAGTTCCGTGCAATCCCTGAAATGAATATTGTTAAAATAAAATTCTAATTCCGTACACCAATATATCAGGAAAAAAATTACTTTTGCACCACCAAAAATTAAACACTTATGGCAAAGAAGAAAACCACCGCTGGTGAAGAAAGGATGGTTGCAGTAGAGGAGGCTCTGGGAAAAACCGAACAGTTTGTTGAGAAGAACCAGAAGATCCTGATGTATGTCGTTATGGGGATCATCCTCGTGGTGCTCGTTTATTTTGGCTATCAGAGGTTTTATGTTAGCCCCATGGAAAAAAATGCGCAGGAGCAGATCTTCATGGCACAGAAATATTTTGAAATGGATTCACTGAACCGAGCGCTTTACGGTGATGGCAATGCACTTGGCTTCCTGGATATCATAGATGATTACGGTAGTACAAAAGTCGGGAACCTTGCCAAGTATTATGCCGGTATTGCATACCTCAGGATGGGCAATTATGAAGAAGCGATCGAGTACCTCGAAGACCATGATCCTGTCGACCAGATGGTCGGTCCCATGGCCCTTGGTGGTATCGGAGATGCTTACATGGAATTGAATGAGCCGGATAAGGCAGTTGATTATTACCTTGAGGCTGCTGATGTATCGGTGAACGAATTTACTACCCCCATGTACCTTTACAGGGCCGGAATGGTTTATGAAATGCTTGGTGAATATGATGAGGCCTACGATGCTTATGAAAGAATATTCACTGAGTTTCCCAGGAGTCCCGAAGGGCGTGGTGTCGAACGCGACATGGTCAAGATGAAAGCGATGATGGAAAAGGATAATTAAAGCTTTCAGCACAAGATACTGCCCGGTCATTCCGACCGGGTTTTTTTTTATTTTTACCCATAATTCTGACTATGACTTCAAGTAAGATCCGTATAGTATTCATGGGCACGCCGGAATTTGCGGTCGCATCGCTTTCTGCATTGGTTTCCGGTGGCTATGATGTTTGTGCGGTTGTTACTGCCCCCGATCGCCCGGCCGGCAGGGGCCGGAAGATCAAAATGTCGCCTGTTAAGGAGTTTGCCCTGGATAAGGGCATCACTGTATTGCAACCTGCAAACCTCAAGGATGCTGCTTTCATTGAAAAGCTCCGGGGGCTTAAAGCCACACTGTTTATCGTCGTTGCGTTCAGGATGTTGCCTCAGGCTGTATGGAACATGCCTCCCCTGGGTACATTCAATCTCCATGCATCATTGCTCCCCCAGTACCGGGGTGCCGCCCCCATTAACCATACAATAATTAATGGTGAACGAACAGGTGGCGTGACCACTTTTTTTCTCAGGCACGAGATCGATACCGGTAATATTATTTTCAGGGAAGAAACAGCGATCGCAGCAGATGAAACAGCCGGGCAATATCACGATCGCCTGATGGAGATAGGAGCCAGGTTGCTGTTAAAAACCGTAAAAGCGATAGCGGAGGGACAGGTGGAAACCCGCAGCCAGGAAGAGTTTCTTGCTGAAGGTGAAGTGCTCAAGACCGCCCCTAAGATCCGTAAGGAAGACTGCCGCATAAACTGGCATAAGGATGCAGAGCATGTAAATAACCTGATCAGGGGGCTGAGCCCTTACCCCGGTGCCTTTACGGAACTTGCGTTTTCGGGCAACAAAACACTGTATCTGAAGATCTTCGAAGCGAAAGTTAAAGCATGTTCCTGTTCAGCTACCCCCGGTACTGTGATGACCGATCATAAAAACTACCTGGATGTTTGTTGCGGGCATGATTGTATTTCCATTCAGGAGCTCCAGCAAGCAGGTAAAAAACGCATGCCCGTGCGTGAGTTTCTTCTTGGTCTGAATTTCAATGCTTTAGCCTGAACCCTCGGAAAGCCGCATTTTTTCGTTATAACCCTACGGAAACGGGCATTTTAGAGCAGAGTTATTAACAAATCCTCACATTTATCAACAATTTGGTTGATTTTTGGGTCATTTACTTGACAAAGCACTCGAAACAGCTATATTTGCTAGGTTTTCAAACTATTTATTAATTAAAAATTTGTGGTAAAATGAACAAAGCAGAATTAATTGACGCAATGGCAGCCAATGCAGGTCTGACCAAAGCTGATGCTAAAAAAGCTCTTGAAGCATTCGTTGGTGCTACCACTGGAGCATTGAAAAAAGGTGATCGCGTAGCCCTGGTTGGCTTTGGTACATTTGGTGTATCAAAACGCGCTGCCCGCAAAGGCAGGAACCCACAAACCGGTAAGGAAATCAAGATTGCTGCTAAAAAAGTAGTAAAATTCAAACCTGGTAACGAACTCTCAAATACAGTTAAATAAATTACCTGTAGTGAAGTGAAAAAGGCCGGTGTGGTTTCCACGCCGGCCTTTTTTTATGTAGCGATTTAGGAGATGTAACGATGTTTGCGATATTCGAAGGGATTTGTGATTTCCTTCGTTAGATCTTCTAAATCGTTCAATCGCCTACATCGCTCAATCTAAAACGATAGGGAAGCAACGCATCTTCACCTGCATAGTCAATACCTACCCGGGGCCCTGTAATGATCTTCTTCTGCTCCACTTTAATCCCACGGTCTTCTATCCATATCCTTTTCCCGCCCAGGTCTTCGCCCGTATCTGAATAATGAATGCCCGTGGCGACGGTAAGTTTTCCCGGTCCATCGGAGAGCCCCATGAGCTTATCGGCTTTCCTCCTTTTCATCATCACATCGGTTCCTTCCAGTGGTTTTAGGGCGCGTACCAGAACTGCATGCGGTGTTCCGGCGGGAGCCGTGACGATATTAAAAAGAGAATACATGCCGTAGATGAGATAAACATAGGCAATGCCTCCTTTGCGGTACATGGGTTCCGTTCGTTTTGTCCGACGATCGCCCCAGGCATGCGAAGCCCTGTCGCGGATGCCTGCATAAGCTTCTGTTTCAGTGATAATGCCTGAACAATACTGCCCGTCAATAGCAGTGCATAAAACCTTTCCGAGGAATTCCCTTGCCAGGAATACTACATCCTTGTTCAGATAAAAGGCTTTATCCAGTTTCATTTACGCGAAAAGAAATATTAATTGATGATATATCCGATGCCTATGCTGATATTAATGGTGCTGACCACTTCGCTGTAAGTGTTGTCACGCGCGAAACTGAGTTCTTCAGTATTTATCCCAATATTGCTGAAACTCGGATGTGAATACAAATAGTCGGCCAACAGAATAAAATATTGGTTCCGGGTCCTGTTGTACCTGAATCCCGCACCGGCGTCCACAGCCCAGGCAATGGCTGATCCCTGTTCAATGTTCAGGACTTTGTCAGGCTCGCCCGATTCCACTCCCGTTACATATATTGCCGGGGAATAGGCGTAAAGGAATCCGCCCATTAAACGTACATCAAAAAAGAAACGGTTGGTAACAATGGGTATGGAACCTACCGGCCCGACGAGCAGTCCGCCCAGTCCCCAGTTCTTGCTCTCGACCACCCAGCTGGTATTAGGGAGCGATGCGGCAAAATTTTCCGTAAACCAATCCTGGACCTTTACATAATCATAGCGGTTAACGCAGCCGTCCAGCAAGCCTGCAATACTGAAAAACTCATTGAAGCGATATCCGAAATAGATATTGAAATTACCCCCTATCCGCGCAAAGCCCGACGCTTCATCGCTAAAATCCGTTTCGGCATATTCACCCAGGGGAATACTGGCACCGCCGCTGAGCGACACAAAGGCTTCATTATCCTGGGAATGCAAAGGGTTTATGATCAATGTGATGAATATGACGAAGATGCAGCTGTATATCGTTTTCATGGCAGTTTTGTTTATTTAAGTAAAAATACTTCTTTTTCAGAACATTTTAAACTGCTTTCTCCAGGAGTACATCTGACGTTCGTTCACATCCAGCTTTTCATTGTCGACAAGCCACATCACCACGTTTATCACTTTATCTTCAGGGAACTGCTTGGCTATAAAGAGAAGTTCATTCAGGGCATGTGGTTTTAGCTTCAGGGCAGGTTTGATCTTGTCCAGGATCTCGTTGAACTCCATCTCACTCACATTGATCTTGTTACGTTCAAGGCAAACATCGCACATACCGCAACGCTGAACATCCGTTTCCCCGAAATATTTCAGCAGGAGTTCGCTTCTGCAGTGGTTGGTGGTTTGAATGTAGTCCAGTACAGCCTGCATGCGCTTCAGGGCTGCTTTTTTCCTGGCACCGTAGTGCTTGTCGGAAAAGCTCAATGAGCGGGAATCTACCCTTTCGTTGATCATCAGGATCTGGGCCTTGTCTGAGGCCTGAACATAAGTAATAAGCCCCATCTTATCAAGGCTTTTCAGCCCGGTTATTATCTTGTCTTCAGTCGTATTTACCCTCCTGGCCAGTTCTTTTTCATTGATCCTGACAAATTCGGTGAATATGCCTCCGTAAGAACGCAGCAGGAGCTTAATGAACGGATCCCAGGCCGGATGTTCCACCTGGAAGGTATACAATTCATTGTGATCGATATTGAAAATGACTTTTGAAGGGCTTTCCAGTTCACTCCCGACCAGCAGGTAGCCCTCTTTTTCCATGATCTTTAGGGCGCTGAAGACCGTGGCCGTATTCATCCTGTACCTGGTCGAAAAATCCTGCAGGTCGAAGTCATAACGCTGATCTTTTCCACTCCCGACAGGGATCTGGAAATAATTACCCAGGGAGGTATAAACCGATCGTATGACTTCCGGTTCGGGGTAAGAAACAGAGAGGTTCTGTTTTGCATTTCTTATGTCTGCTTCTTCATAAAGCTGCACTGCATAGGCTCTTTTGCCGTCGCGGCCTGCCCGACCTGCTTCCTGGAAATAGGCTTCCAGGCTGTCGCTCAGGTCGTAGTGTACCACAAAGCGTACGCCCGACTTGTCGATGCCCATACCAAAGGCATTCGTGGCCACGATCACAGGTTTTTTGTCTTTCATCCATTCTTCCTGCCTGATCTCCCGTGTCCGTTGCTCTAGACCGGCATGGTAATAGGTCGACTTAACCCCGTTCTTGTTCAGGAACTCCGATACTTCCCTGCATTTACGGCGGTTCCTGCAATACACGATCCCGGAACCTTTCACGTTCCCGATGATCTTAAGCAACCTTCCGCCTTTGTCTTCTTCGTGGAAAACGACATATGAGAGGTTCTTTCGTTCAAAACTCTTCCGCAACACCTTCTTTTCCCTGAACTCAAGCTTATCCTGAATATCATCGATCACCTCCGGAGTAGCAGTGGCGGTAAGTGCAAGTACCGGGGCTCCTTTTATCATCGGCCTGATTTCGGCGATGTTCAGGTAAGGCGGGCGGAAGTCATAACCCCACTGGGAAATGCAGTGTGCTTCGTCAACGGCAAGAAGGCAGACATTCATGCGCTGTAGGTTCTGCCTGAATGCCGGTGCGGCCAGTCGCTCGGGAGAAACATACAGGAATTTCAGATCTCCGAACACACTGTTGTTGATGGCAATATCGATTTCACGCCTGTGCAGGCCCGAATGCACCGCTGCTGCCTTGATGCCGCGGTCCTTCAGGTTTTCCACCTGGTCTTTCATCAGGGCGATCAGCGGGGAAACGACGATACATATCCCTTCCATGGCCAGGGCGGGTACCTGGTAACAGATCGATTTCCCTCCCCCGGTAGGCAATAGGGCCAGGGTGTCCTTCCCGTCCATCACCGAACGGATGATGTCATCCTGCATAGGACGAAAGGATGAATAACCCCAGTATTTGACCAATATGTTCTGTATTTCCAAAGCTCTAAATTATTGCACTATACGAAGATAATAAATTTCAGGCTTCGGGCTACGGGCATCAGGCTTCAGGCATTGTTGAGCATCAGGTGTGGAGGGTTGAATTATTTCAAACTTCAGATATCAACTACCAGAAATCTGATTTCGAACTTCCCGGACCTGTTAATAAAATTAAGCTTCATCAAAGGATTATATTTCTACATTTGCAGCATCAATGTATATTAACACATCGTTCATGACATTATGCTGAGCAGGAGGCACCTTAGGATCAAAGTATTGCAGGCACTATATGCCTATTTCCAGAACGGGGATGCCAAGCTGTCAAATGGTGAGAAACAGCTTATTGCCAGCGTTAATAAGATCCATGAACTCTTTATCCACCAGCTTTCTTTCCTTATCGAGATCAGGGACTTCGCCCATAACAGGATCGAAGACAGCAAGAAGAAGTTCTTTCCTACCGAGGAAGACCTGGATCCCAATATGAAATTCGTCAACAACAGGGTGTTAAAGCAGATCGAGGAGAACAGGGAATTCAGGCGCTTGCATGATAAACTGAAGATCAACTGGTCGGAGGAAGATAGCGCTGTGCGTAAAGCCTTTCTTGCCATGAGGGATAGCGGGTTTTACCAGAAATACATGAGTGGAAGTGAGAATTCCTATGAAGGTGATTCTGAACTGCTGCTGAGGATCGTGAAAAAGATCCTTGCGGAATTTGAACTGCTGGAGTATCATTATGAGAGCAGGTCAGTTTTCTGGGCATTCGATTCTTATCACACGACCAACCTGATGGTGATAAAATACCTCAAGTCGCTGAAACCGGGTGATAACTCGGAAAAACCCCTTCCGGAGATGATCGATAATGGGGAAGGCCATGAAGACCGGCAGTTTATGATCGATCTTTTCAGAAAGACCATCCTTCACAGCGATGAATATGCAGAACTGATCGATGAGAAGGCCAGGAACTGGGAGCTGGAACGAATTGCTCTCATGGACATAATCCTCATCAAAATGGCCCTGGCCGAACTCCTGGAATTCCCTTCCATACCGGTGAAGGTCACACTGAATGAATATATTGACATCTCGAAATATTACAGCTCTGCCAAGAGCAAGGTGTTTATCAATGGCATACTTGATAAACTGATCGTCGACCTGAAGGAGAAAAAGATGATCAAGAAGACTGGGCGGGGCTTGCTCGAGTTTTAAACCCTATATCATGAAAAATATGAAAAAGATCCTGGCTATTTCGATGGTTGCTGCATTCATTATGCCTGTTTTTCTTCTTGCCCACCCCGGTGAAGTAATAAAAGCTTTTAACTGCCCGGGAAATTTCCCGACAGGGCTGGCTTTTGACGGTGAATACCTATGGCTGGCCGATCGCAAGGATCAGGCACTCTATTGCATCGATCCTTCGAGCGGAGCTGTTGTCAGGAGCATCCCATCACCTGCTTACTGGCCAACAGGTCTCGCATGGGACGGGGAATACCTCTGGGCGGCAGATGTAAAGGGTGGTCTGCCGCTTTCCGAGAATTATCATGGAAAGATATACCAGATCTCTCCCAGTGACGGAAATGTTGTTAAAGTGCTTGAAGCACCTACCGGCAGGCCACGCGACCTGGCGTGGGACGGACGTTACCTGTGGTGTGTGGATGAAGGTGCAGATGAGATCATTCAGTTCAGCCCGGAAGACGGGACCACGATCAAAACCTTGCGCTCCCCGGCTAACGATCCCAGGGGACTGGCATTCGACGGGACATACCTCTGGGTGTCGGACAGGATGCTGGATGAGGTATACATGGTAGATCCAACAAATGGACAGGTGCTCATCATCACCGATGCCCCGGGGGCTTTTACGCGTGGACTGGCCTGGGATGGAGAGTTTATCTGGGCTGCTGATTCACAGGAGGATAAATTGTTCTGCATGAAAGGTCTGGATGATGACCTGTATGTGCTTAAGAATGAGCGTCATGCCAGGGTGACCTATACCCATGTACTTACAAATTTCGGACCTGGCAGAATGCTTGAGGCTGACATCCACATTGCCGTACCGGTTGATCGCGATAACCAGGTGATCGAGAAGATTGAGTATGCCGATGATTATAAAGACTTTGTAACAGATGAAAGCGGCCAGAAAACGGTTCATTACCGCTTTGCCAATGTGAAAGCGGGTGAAAAAGTGGAAGCACAGATGGTGACCACAGCGAAGTTATATGAGATCAGGTATTTTATAGATCCGCTCAAAGTAGGAGGGCTGGATGAGATGCCTGATGATATTCCTAAAGTATATTATGAGAACAACGAAAAATACCAGATGGATCATCCCGTGATCGCAGATGCAGTAAAGAAGGTCGTCGGGGATGAGCAAAACCCATACTGGATCGCTCGCAAGATCTATAACTTCCTGATGGATGCCATGTACTACGAGATGACCGGAGGATGGAATACGGCCCCTACGGTATTGGCCAGGGGTAATGGTTCCTGTTCCGAGTACAGCTTTGTGTACATTTCGATGTGCCGTGCTGCCGGGCTTCCGGCTCGTTACGTAGGCTCGGTCGTGGTGCGTGGGGATGATGACAGCATGGACGATGTGTTCCACCGTTGGGTGGAGGTATACCTCCCGAACTATGGCTGGATACCGGTCGACCCGAGTGGAGGCGACCAGGCCCTGCCAAGAAACCAGGCCAATTATTTCGGCCATCTTTCGAACCGTTTCCTTATTACGACGGAAAGTGCCGGAGGTTCTGAAACCATGGAGTGGACATACAATTCCAACGAATTTTACAGCACGGAGCCCAAAACTTTTGTGACCTCAGACCACTTTGCCGACTGGAAACCACTTGACTAGGGCATGAAAATGTATTAATTTTTAAACAAATTCCAGAGCTGATTGTAATATATATTAGGGATCTTACATCAGTTTTTAACGAATAAAACAAAACGTATATCAATGGTATTTGATTTAGACATGATCAAGCAGGTGTATGCCGGGATGGCATCACGTATTGAAGCTGCCAGGAAAGTTGTTGGCAGGCCACTTACCTTAACAGAAAAGATATTATACAGCCACCTCGATGGAGGAGATGCCCGGGAGGCATTTGTCAGGGGTGAATCATATGTTGATTTTAAGCCTGACCGCGTAGCCATGCAGGATGCCACGGCCCAGATGGCCTTACTGCAGTTCATGCAGGCAGGGAAGCAAACGGTTGCTGTCCCCTCTACGGTGCATTGCGATCACCTGATCCAGGCAAAGGTTGGAGCCAGGGAAGACCTGAAGACAGCAAATGATGCAAACAAAGAAGTTTTTGACTTCCTCGCATCCGTATCAGACAAATACGGTATCGGCTTCTGGAAGCCGGGAGCCGGTATCATTCACCAGGTAGTACTTGAGAACTACGCTTTTCCCGGAGGGATGATGATCGGGACCGATTCGCATACGGTAAATGCAGGTGGACTTGGGATGGTTGCTATCGGTGTTGGCGGAGCAGATGCAGTAGACGTGATGGCAGGTATGCCCTGGGAGTTGAAATTCCCTAAACTTATTGGAGTAAAGCTGACCGGACGGCTTAGCGGATGGACATCCGCCAAGGATGTTATCCTGAAAGTTGCCGGGATACTAACCGTTAAAGGCGGTACCGGTGCTATTCTTGAATATTTTGGCGAAGGGGCAAACAATATTTCCTGTACCGGAAAAGGTACAATCTGTAATATGGGTGCCGAGATCGGTGCTACCACCTCATTATTTGGCTATGATGCCAAGATGCGTGAGTACCTGGCCGGGACGGGCCGTGAAGAAGTTGCTGCAGAAGCAGATAAGATGGCCGAGCATCTTACCGGTGACCCGGAAGTATATGCCAATCCTGAAAAATATTTCGATCAACTGATCGAGATCAATCTTTCGGAACTCGAGCCCTATATAAATGGACCCTTTACCCCCGACCTGGCCACACCGGTATCCGAGTTTGCGCAGGCAGTGAAGGAAAATGGATGGCCCAGCAAACTGGAAGTGGGTCTTATTGGAAGTTGTACCAACTCCTCCTACGAAGATATTACCAGGGCGGCTTCGATAGCCAAACAGGCGCTTGATAAAAACCTGCAGGTTAAATCGGAGTATACCGTAACGCCCGGATCGGAGCAGGTACGCTATACCGTGGAACGAGACGGTTACCTCGACATATTTGAAAAGATAGGCGGTGTTGTACTGGCCAATGCCTGTGGTCCTTGCATCGGACAATGGGCACGCCATGGTGCCGACAAACAGGAGAAAAACTCCATCATGACCTCTTTCAACAGGAATTTTGCCAAGCGAAATGATGGAAACCCGAACACTCACGGCTTTGTTGCTTCACCGGAGATCGTAACAGCCTATGCCATCGCCGGCGACCTGACCTTCAATCCCATGACAGATTACCTGGTGTCGGAAGATGGTAAAAAAGTAAAACTGGAAGAACCGCAGGGAATAGAGTTTCCGGTAAAAGGATTTGCTGTTGAAGATGCCGGGTACCAGGCTCCTGCCGAGGATGGCAGCAAGGTGGAGGTGAAGGTAGATCCCGAATCAGACCGGCTCCAGATCCTTACTCCTTTCCAACCCTGGGATGGCAAGGACTTCAGCGGGCTGAACCTCTTGATAAAAGCCAAAGGCAAGTGTACGACCGACCATATCTCCATGGCAGGCCCATGGCTGCGGTACCGCGGGCACCTAGATAATATTTCAAATAATATGCTCATCGGCGCAGTGAATGCATATAATGATGAGACCAATAATATAAAGAACCAGGAAACCGGCGAATATGCTGCCGTGCCTGATACCGCGCGTTATTACAAAGACAACGGCCCCGGTAGTGTTGTGGTAGGTGATGAGAATTACGGCGAAGGTTCCTCACGCGAGCATGCTGCCATGGAACCCCGAAACCTGGGCGTAAAAGCAGTTCTGGTAAAATCCTTTGCCAGGATACATGAGACCAACCTGAAAAAACAGGGCATGCTGGCAATCACTTTTGCCGACAAGGATGATTATGACCTGGTGATGGAGGGTGACAGGATCGATATCAATGGCTTGACCGACTTCAGTCCGGGAAAACAACTTAGCGTTACATTGCACCATGCCAACGGAAGCACGGATACATTTCCTGTGAACCATACTTATAACAAGAACCAGATTGAGTGGTTTAAGGCAGGATCAGCACTCAATCTGATACGCTTACGATCATAGATATTTTAACAGTTTTTTAAATGCCAGTTACTGGTGATTAGTTGCCAGCAACTGGTTTTTTCATACTTTTGGACATCATTTGTGTATATTCCTTGTCTATGGGATAAAATAATTGATAAGCATTAACGTTTCTTAGTAAAACTAAACAACACCCAGGCTTTGCAAACGAAACACAGATACGCATTACTTATCCTACTTTCTTTTGTGGTGTCGGTACCACATGTTTTTTCCCAGCGGGGAGGGGAGAGTACATACGAATTCCTGAGCATGCCCAATTCAGCCCGTATTGCATCCATGGGAGGGGACTATCTTGCCATTTATGACAATGATATAACCCTGGCGCTGGCGAATCCTTCGCTGATCAACGAGAGCATGCATAACAACCTTGGGTTCAGTTTTGTTGATTATTACACCGATATCAATTACGGCTATGCGCAATATGCGCGTAATTTTGAAAAGATCGGGACTTTCGTGGCCACGATGCAATTTATCAATTACGGACAATTTGACCGTGCCGATGTTACCGGCCAGCGCAACGGGACCTTCACGGCTGGCGAATATGCCCTGAACATTGGATGGGGGAGGAGATTGCACCCACACTGGTCGATAGGGGCCAACATCAAGGGGATCTATTCTCATTTCGAATCCTATAATTCATTCGGCATTGCGGTTGATGTAGCCGGATCCTACATTCATGAAAAGGCCGGGTTCACTGCTTCGCTGATCGCAAGAAATATCGGTTTGCAGCTTAGCGGGTATTATGATAACAACACTTATGCTTTGCCTCTCGAATTACAGTTTGGGATGTCGCAGAGCCTGAAGTACCTGCCATTGACATTTTCTTTTCTCTACCATACCATGCAGGAATGGGACCTGACCTATGAAGACCCGCTCGTTGTGGCAGAGAATACCGATCCGATCACCGGGGAAGAGCAGCAGCAAGGCGGTTTTGCTGATTTCGGTGATAAACTCATGCGTCATATCGTGATCGGTGCCGAACTGAATATCACCGACTTTCTCAGCATCAGGGGAGGATACAATTACGGCCGCCGCCAGGACAACCAGGTCACCACAAAGAAATCCACTGTCGGCTTTTCTTGGGGAGTTGGCATACGGATATCGAAATTCCACTTCAGCTACGCCCGCTCACGCTACCACCTGGCCGGATCGCCAAACTACATTACGCTCACTATGAATCTGCAGGAATTCAAGAAGAAAAGGACTGCAGGAAGTATGCAGTAGGCAGTAGGCAGTAGGCAGTAGGCAGTAAGCAGTAAGCAGTTATATTTACAGTTAACGGTATTACCAAAATTTCATTGTTCGATATTCGTTACTCGATCTTCGTCACTTGGTCGTGGCTCCGCCCATCTCTGTAAACACGCTGTCGACGGGTTCCCAGAGCTCGATCTTATTGCCTTCGGGGTCGAGGATATGGACGAACTTACCATAAGAATATTCCTCAATGCTGTCGAGGATGGTAACTCCATTTTCGTCTAACTTTTTTACCAGTCCTTCGATGTTTTGTACACGGTAGTTGATCATGAATTCTTTTTCGGAGGGATCGAAATAGTCGGTGTTTTCATCGAACGGGCTCCATTGCAGGTAGTTTATCTCATCCGGCCGGTTAGCATTCCTGAATTCAAAAGATGAACCATATTCGCTGATAGCCAGTCCGAGGTTTTCGCCATACCAGTCTTTAACAGCTTTGGGATCCTTTGTGCGAAAAAAAATGCCTCCTATACCGGTTACTCTGGGGGTTGTATCCTTCATAATAATGCTGTTTTGTTCGCTAATGTTCTCTTCCTTATTGCCGGGTTTATTCGTGCAAGCTGAAACGACAATCAGGATTAGAATGGGAAGAAATGTTCTTTTCATAATGTTATAAACTATATAGGGTTGCCTGATGTTCAATTTGTATAAATATACGATTTCCTTGCACCCCTTCAGGGTGCTTATATCATTTTAAATTTCATTGTCAAATGGTGTTGGACCCCTTTGGGGTCCTGATAGAAATAATACAGCCTTCAATACAAAAAGGTCATTAGTTCACCGCCCAACACCCAATACCCAATACCCAACACCCAACACCCAACACCCAATACCCAATCCCCAACACCTATATTTCCTATCTTTGCAATCCTATGACCATCACCATCGACAAGGCAGCGGGTTTCTGTCCAGGAGTGCGTAAAGCCATACGGACAGCAGAAAAGCAGCTTGAAGAGAACGAAAGCTTTCACAGTCTCGGATCCCTTCTCCATAACGAGGAGGAGATGGGGAGGCTGGGAGAACTTGGCCTTGTGGTGATAGAGAAGGATGATGTGCCGGGACTATGCGGACAAAAGTTGCTTTTCCGTGCGCACGGGGAACCTCCTGAAACCTTCGAGCTTGCAGCGAAACATGATGTGCAGGTTGTGGATGCGACCTGTGCAGTCGTAAGGAAACTTCAAAATGATGTTGCCCATAATGTTAAAGAAATGCAAAAGCAGGATGGCCAGGTAGTCCTGTATGGGAAACCCGGGCATCCCGAGGTGCTTGGCCTGCTTGGTCAGACTTCGGGCGATGGAATTCTTGTCAGTTCGCTCCAGGATCTGGGGAAAGTGGATATGAGAAAGCCTGTACGGCTGTTCTCCCAAACCACAATGGATGCAAACAGCTACGATCTTATTGCCAGTGCTATCCGGGAACAGATGTCCAGGCATGCCGCCGAACCCGACCTGGTCGTGCACAAAAGCATTTGCAGCCATGTGTTGAAGCGGGTACCGTCATTAAAAGAATTTGCATCAAAGCACGAGCTGGTTATCTTTGTGAGCGGCCGTGAAAGCTCCAACGGGAAAAAGCTTTTCAACATTTGCTCCGCGGTAAATCCAAATACGCACTTTATCAGCGAACCAGGTGAACTGAAGGCTGAATGGTTTAAGGATACAGGCAGTGTTGGGATCAGCGGGGCTGCATCAACCCCGCTATGGCTTATGGAAGACGTGGCAAAGAAAATTAAGGAATTGAATTAATGTACCTGCAAAACCTCAATATTACCAATTTTAAGAATTACGGGGAAGCACGGACCGGTTTCTCTCCCAAGATCAATTGCTTTACTGGTGATAACGGTACCGGAAAAACCAATTTGCTGGATGCCATCCATTACCTCTCTTTTTGCAAAAGCTATTTCAACCCCGTCGACACCCAGAATATCCGGCACGGGGAGCATTTTTTCTCCATTCACGGGATCTTTGTTCGAAACGGTGACTCAAACGATAAGGTGAGCTGCATTCAGAAGAGTGGGGAACGCAAATTGTTCAAGCTTAACGATAAGACATACGACCGCCTGGCTGATCATATCGGGGCCTTTCCGCTGGTGATGATCTCTCCCTACGACAGGGACCTGATCAACGAAGGTAGTGAGATCAGGAGAAAGCTTATCGACAGTGTGATCTCACAATTTGATAAAGTGTACCTCGATGACCTGATCAGCTATAATAAGGCCCTGCAGCAGCGGAATTCGTTGCTCAAGCAATTCTATGACAGGAACTTTTTCGATCCTTCCATGCTGGAAATCTGGGATGAGCAACTCTCCAGGCTGGGAACCGGGATCTATGGCAAAAGAAAGCAGTTCATTGGTCGTTTCATACCGATCTTCCAGAAGTATTTCGATTTCATATCCGAGGGTAGGGAGAGCGTTTCAATTGAATATGAATCGCACTTGCACGGTGAAGATCCTGCGGGCTTGCTTGCAGCTACACAGGACAAAGATCGCATACTGAGGTATACAACAGCAGGTATACATAAAGATGACCTGAAGTTCAGCATATTTGATTACCCGGTAAAGAAGTACGCTTCGCAGGGACAGCAAAAATCCTTTGTGATCGCCATTAAACTGGCCCAATTCGATTATACCAGGGAGGAAAAGGGGTATAAACCCATCCTGCTTTTTGATGATATTTTCGACAAACTGGATGAACACCGTGTACAGCAACTGATCAAGCTTGTGAGCGAAAATAATTTCGGTCAGGTCTTCATTACCGATACCCAGCGCAGCAGGATCGAGAATGTATTTAAGGTGATCGATATCGACCATATGATCTTTAACGTGGCAGACGGAGTGCTGTCAGAACCGGAGGTGTAAAATGGCCAGGAAATCAAACCAGCAATCCCTTGGTGAAGTGATCCGTGAGATGCTGTCATCATATCGTCTGGAAGGCAAACTCAAACAGGCACGCGTTTTAGAAGCCTGGCCCGAGGTGGTCGGGGAGATGATCACAAAATACACACGCGATATCTACTTTAAGAGAACCCGCCTTTACGTAAAGATCGACTCACCTGTGATAAAAAATGAGCTTTCCTACTCCAAGTCGGAGATCATAGCGTCACTCAATAATATCGTTGAGGAAGAGATTGTTACAGATTTAATCTTTGTATAATTCACTAATCACGAATCTGACCGCAAAGGACTCTAAGAATCGGTCTTTGCGTTCTTTGTGAAATCCTTCGTGTTCTTTGTGGTTAATAAGAAAGCCTATTTAATATTACATTTAAGCATAAGGTGGTCACCGATAAATGCTTCAAGTTTGTCACCGATGGCGACTGGTCCTACTCCAGCTGGTGTTCCGGTGAAAATGAGGTCGCCGGTTTTGAGTGTGAAAAATTTCGACAGGTACACGATCAGTTCATCTATATCAAAGATCATATCGCCTGACATCCCCTGTTGCACTGTTTCCCCGTTCTTATCCAGCCGGAACGGGATGCTGTGGATATCCTTGAACTCTTTTTTATGGATAAACTCCATGCTGACCGGTGCTGAATTATCGAAAGCCTTGGCGATCTCCCATGGAAGGCCTTTAGCCTTCGAATTGCTCTGCAGATCGCGCGCCGTAAAGTCGATGCCGATACCGATCTCTCCATAATAGGTGTGGGCAAATTGCTTCTGGATATTTTTCCCCAGCTTGTTGATCTTAACCACCAGTTCAGCTTCGTAATGTATGTCGTCTGAGAAATCAGGATAGTAGAACGGCTTGTTGCGCCGAAGCAGTGCGGTATCGGGTTTAAGAAAAAAAACAGGGTTTTTCGGGACCGGGTTTTTCAGCTCTTTGGCATGGTCAATATAATTCCGTCCAATGCAAATGATCTTCATGAGGCAATAACTTAATTGATCTTTTTGTTCTCATCAGTGCAGAAGGTCTTGTCGGTCGACCACCACTTCAACACTTCATATGAGTGTGTTCCTTTTTTCACAACCGGTGCTTCCCTGGCATACGACTCTGCATCAGCTTCCATGGGAAGGATGGTGATGTAGCCTATCCTGTCGTCTTCCTGTGAGATGGCTGCAGAAAATACAACCACTTCTTTTTTAGCGTAATCCATCTGGTCGAGGTAAGGGATTCCGGCTTCGCTGCCATCGACAGGGCGGTACTCAATAAAATTGAAGGGGATCATTTCGTATGGTTCATCCTGCGAACAGATCATTCCTTTCTGGATACCCAGTGGCATCGTTTCCACGATATACCGGTTTGCCGCAATGGCAGGATCGGTTTTCAGGAGTTCAAGTGCCTCTTGGTATGATTTTGTCTTCAGCACAAAAATCCCACCGCCCTCGTCAAAAGGGCCGGCAAGTATAAGGTTACCTTCATCATACAGCCTTTGTATGTTGTTCAAATGACCTTCCTGCAATGCGTTAACATCACACTCGGGCAGGGTGACCCTGTTAGGGTTGGTATGGAGGTAAACCAGGTAAAGCTCCTGGGCTCCCAGTGTAAAGCTGCTGAGCATTATCGAAAATAGCAGCAATAAGGGTAGCAGCGACAGTTTTTTTTTCATGGTTTCCGGGTTTAGGTTAACTAAAACAGCTTGTGATCCATATACCTCTTTCGAATGGCTGTGATTACCTTTTTGGTCGAAAGAGGGAATTCTGCCTTAATCATCCAGTCGAAGTACTGGGGCTCTTTTTTAAATACCTCCTCTACCGTTCGGCCTTTATGCTTGCCAAAGTTGAATGTTTCTTCCTGCCTGGCGTTAAAAACGATATGCCCTACAAGGTCAACGAATTTTGTATTGTAGGAAAAATCGTGCAGGGCTTTCATGTCATTCTGAATAGGTCGGGTAATATTGCCGTCATCATCTTTGTATTCAGTATCCTTGTAGCGATCGATCTGGGCCTTCAGGATCTCATATGTGGCCAGGGTATCCGCTTCTGCGGAATGGGCATCTTCCAGTTCCTCATCGCAATAGAATTTATAGGCAGCCCGGAGGTTCCGGGGCTCCATACGGTGGAAGATATTCTGCACATCAATAAAGTAGCGGTCGCGAAGGTCGAAGTCGATATCTGCCCTTAAAAATTCTTCAACCAGGAGGGGGATATCGAATTTATTTGAGTTGTACCCTGACAGGTCGCAATCCTTGAGAAGTTCATTTAATTCGCCCGCCAGTTCCTTGAAAGTTGGCTTGTCTTTTACATCATCGTCGGCAATTCCGTGTATGAGTGTTGCATCAAGTGGGATGGGCATTTCAGGGTTCACCCTGTGGGTCACCACCCGGGTACTGTTGTCGGCTTCAACACGAACAATGCATATTTCCACTATCCGGTCGGCAGCAACCCTGATTCCGGTTGTTTCCAGGTCAAATATGGCAAGGGGCCTCTTAAGATTCAGTTCCATAAGGTTATGATATTATTGCTATATGCTTTGTTGCGAAAGTACAGGAAATAATTCTGAATTGGCAGAAATTGATCAGATATTCCTGTCACTGTCGAAGTTCTCCAGCAGTTCGGCGACACGTTTCAGGTACATGCCTCCCAGTGCGCCGTCGACGATACGGTGATCGTATGCCAGTGAGAGGATCATCATGTGGCGGATGCCGATCATATCACCCTGGGGAGTTTCGATCACAACAGGTTTTTTCCTGATTGCCCCGATGCCCAGTATGGCTACCTGGGGCTGGTTGATAATGGGTGTTCCGGTGATGCTGGCGAATGAACCAAAGTTTGTCGTGGTGAAGGTTCCGCCCTGTATTTCATCCGGAAGCAGCTTGTTGGCGCGTGCCCTGTTGGCCAGGTCATTCACATCTTTGGTAAGGCCGAGCAGGCTTTTCTGGTCGGCATTTTTGATCACCGGCACGATGAGGTTGCCATCCGGCAGTGCCGCTGCCATGCCTATGTTTACATGCTTGCGAATGATGATGTTGTTCCCATCAACGCTGGCGTTGATCCTGGGGTAATCCTTGATCGCCTGCGCGGCTGCTTCGATCAGGATCGGAGTGTATGTGATCTTCTCCGCTTCGCGCTTCATCACCATATCTTTCACCTTGTTGCGCCAGTTTACGACCTTTGTCATGTCAACCTCTATGAACGAGGTGACATGGGGAGATACCTGTTTCGACATGACCATATGGTCGGCGATGAGTTTTCGCATGCGGCCCATCTCCATGATCTCGTCGCCGGCTTCACTGGTAACAGGCGGTGCTGTGGGTTGAGCAGGCGGGGTTGTTTCTGCTTTGGCAGTGGATGGAGCTGCTGCGGGAGCAGACGATGCCGGCTTGTTCTTCAGGTAGTCCAGGACGTCCTGCTTGGTCACCCTCCCGTCTTTTCCACTGCCCTGGATGCTTTCCAGTTCATTCATGGTGATGCCTTCGGTCCTGGCAATATTCTTGACAAGGGGAGAATAAAAACGCGTTGCCTCAGCGGTATCCTCTTTCGGTTCTGCTGCAGGCTTTGATTTTTCTTCTGCTGCGGGCTTTTCTTCCGGCTTGCTTTCCTGTTCAGGGCTTTCCCCCGTATCACCATCTTCTTCCCCTTCAGTTTCAACTACGGCAATTACCTTGCCTACTTCCACCACATCTCCTTCCTGGAAAAAGACTTCTTTCAGTACACCCTCAACAGGGGAGGGGATCTCCGAGTCGACCTTGTCGGTTGCGATCTCAACAATGGCATCGTCTTCCTCAATGGTGTCTCCGGGTTCCTTCAGCCACTTGGTTATCGTCGCTTCTATGATGCTTTCGCCCAGCTTGGGCATTATAATATCAAATTTAGCCATTCGAATGGTTCTTTAATTCACTAAATATACAAATAAGATACTTGAATGTTCATTACGATCTTCTTCCCAGGTCACGATAAGCACGGAAGATAATATTCAAATCGGTTGTAAAACGATAATCCCTCGCATAGATGAGATTAAGTTTCCCTGTTATTTCACGATTCAGCGGTTTCTTACGGAATGCATCTTCCGGATGGAGGACCCCGGTTTTTATCCATGGCAGCTTTTCCGGATCCTCTTCATTATCAATATTATACCCCACCCATGATCTGCGGCCGAAGACTACCTGGACAATGTTCCTGACAAGCCCTGCGGGATTCCTGACCAGGAATGCATTTACCGGAAGAAGGAGCAGCAGGCCAAGGGCCACCACAACGTCGACCATTCTTTTGTTCCGCATATTCCTCGTGGATGTAATCGAATTGATATCGACAGTATACAGGTCGCCTGATGTATTGATGGAATTGCTTCCGATGATCGACAGGCTGTCTTCCGGTGCGATCTTGTAATCGATGTTGAGGTGTTGCAATTCCGACATCTTGTCGATGATGGTGTGATGGGGCAGGTTTTTCGAACAAAAGATCACCTCGGAGATACGGTATATCTCTATGATCTCGGGAAGCTGGTCGATGGTGCCGATAAACTGGGAATCTTTTTCGGTATTGTTCTGAATACTCACTAGGCCTACGAAAGCGGGTGAAAGCCAGGTCTTATGAAGGAGCTCCGAAACCCTTTCCGCTTCGTCTTTCTGCCCCACGATGATAAACCTGCGGTTGTTGTTTTCGGTGCCAATGCGGTACCTTTTGATCCCGAGCAGGTGCAGGACCAGGCGAAGGATGGTCATTGCCGAGAAGCCCCAGACAGCCCCGAGGATTATGATGGCCCTGGAGTATCGGTATTCTTCACTCAGAAGGGCATATATCACCAGTATGAATACCGTGCCGAGAGCGATCCCCTGGAATATTTTCAGGAGCCGTACAGGCCTGTCGTACCCACCACTCAGGTACACGGAGAAAAGCCATACCAGTATGTAGATCGGGACCGTAATTGCAATGAATTCGATAGGATAGCTGCCCCCTTCCGGGAAGATCACCTTGGTTTCCCAGTATTCTTTTATAAAATAGATCCCTGCAAAGATCAGCGCCACATCCATTAAAGGGAGGATCGCTTTTTTCAGGAAGCGGTTCAAAATGGCGAGGGAGGCCCTTAGCCAGATGGCCATGTTGATAAGTAAGGAGAACAAGCGGGCATTTTTTTGCGAGAAATGCTTCCGGGCAAAGATCACCATGGCATTGTAAAACACATAAACATAGTTTACACTGCTTTTTTTGGTACTCTCGCCTTTGTAATGAATGATCCTGGTCCCGGGGAAGTAATAGTTCTTGTAACCAGCTTTAGTTATTCGGTACGACATGTCGATGTCTTCCCCGTACATGAAGAACTCTTCGTCAAGTAAGCCCGTCTTTTCGAGTGCTTTACGTCGCATGAACATAAAGGCACCTGAAAGGATTTCCACTTCGTGGATCTGATCTTTGTCGAGGTAGCCCAGGTGATACTTGCCGAATGTCCTGGAACGCGGGAAGAAGCTGGAAAGACCGGATATCTTATAAAAAGCAACATCCGGAGTGGGCAGTCCCCGTTTCGATTCAGGAAGGAAATTTCCTTTCCCGTCGAGCATTTTCACTCCAAGGCCTCCTGCTTCGGGATGGTCATCCATGAAACTGATGATCTTGCTGAAGGTGTCATCCTCCACCACGGTATCCGGGTTGAGCAATAGCACATATTCACCTTCGGATTCCCGGATCGCCTGGTTATTTGCCCTTGAGAAGCCCAGATTTTCTTTGTTTGCGATCACCTTGACCTCCGGGAATTTTTCCCTGACCATGCGAACAGAACCGTCAACGGAATTATTGTCCACAACCCATACATCAGCGTCAATGCCTTCAATGGCTCTGCGAACTGAACTCAGGCACTGCTCCAGGAAGTGCTTAACATTGTAATTTACGATGACGATGGATAGTTTCATGCCCCGGTGTACCTCTTCATATACAGCCTTCAAACTTACAAAAAATGCCTTTATTGTGTTTTTTTATCTTTCTGTTTGCTTCCAGGGCCCGGATTAATTCAAGATTTAAACTCCTCTACCGAAAATTTTATTTAGAAAAACTCTAAATTGCCGGTCGATGAGGGTGCTTTGCAAAAAGTAACATACATTTGAGTAATTAATTACTAGAATTAACCCAATGTCCAGGATACTGAGCCTAAGCGAAGCTGCTTCCATTGCCATACACGGCATGATACTGGTCGCCCAATCCGATAAGCTGGTGAATGTGAACCATATCGCTGAGCTGACAAGCAGTTCGCGTCATCATGTGGCAAAAGTATTTCAACGATTGGTTAAAGAGGGTTTCATCAATTCCAACCGTGGCCCTTCAGGCGGTTTCTCCCTGAAGATGGATCCTCCCGACATCTCTTTTCTTGATATTTATGAAGCGATCGAGGGTAAGATCGTGATCACGAAGTGCCCGCTCGACAAACCCATTTGTCCTTTCGAAAAATGTATTTTCGAGAATGTCATCAAAGACCTCACCCTGGATTTCAGGAATTACCTGGAAAAGCAGACGCTGGATAAGTATCTGGGGGAGTGAAACAAGAAATACGAAACACGAAACACGAAAAGCGAAACACGAAGTGCGAAACACGAACTAGCAACGAGCAACCAGTATCCAGCCTGCCTGCCCGCCACAGGCGGGTAAACCGTCAGGCAGGTATCCAGCATCCAGTTACCAGCAACCTTTCTAAATTACTTCTAAATAAGCGACATAAATTCTATCGTTTTATAAATAAATATATATTTGCGTAATTAAATACCGAAAATATTAAAATATGAAACGAGAGATCATAAAAATAGATGAGGAGAAGTGCACGGGATGTGGGCTGTGCATTCCCGCATGCCCTGAGGGAGCCCTTCAGATCATCGACGGCAAGGCACGCCTGGTAAGCGACCTGATGTGCGACGGTCTGGGTGCCTGTATCGGCGACTGTCCTGAAGGAGCGATCGAGATAGAGCTCAGGGAGGCGGAACCATACAATGAAACCGCTGTCATGGGAGAGATCATCAAACACGGCATGAATACTGTGGTCGCTCATCTGAAGCATTTAAAAGACCATGGAGAAATGGATTTCATGAAAGAAGCACTGGATTTCCTGGAGAAGCAAAAAGATCTCGGCTATACGCCTGATGAAGTGAAGACCAGGGTACATGCTAATACAGGAGCGAGTGCCTGCGAAGGCGGATGTCCCGGATCAGTTCCTGTCGTTTTTGATATTGACGAGGATGCCGTAAACAAAGCCGGGGAGAAGCCTGCCGATCCCCACACCCGGCCATCAGCCCTACGTCAGTGGCCGGTACAGATGCACCTGATCAACCCGAATGCCGCATATTTTCAGAATGCGGATGTAGTGCTTGCCGCCGATTGTACTGCTTTTTCCATGGGTAATTTTCATTCAGATTATCTAGATGGTAAAAGCCTTGCCATAGCCTGTCCAAAGCTGGATTCAGGTACCGATAGCTATATTGAAAAGATCGGGGCCATGATCGATAATGCAAAGATCAATACGCTCCATGTTATGATGATGGAAGTCCCGTGTTGCGGAGGATTGCTCCAGATGGCAAAGATCGCAGCAGCTAATGCTACTCGTAAGATCCCGATAAAAAAGACCGTGGTAAGTATCAGGGGGGATATTCTTTCTGAGGAATGGGTTTGATATCCACCCATTCTATTCACGATTGCGGTATTATATCCAACTCCAGCTTACATGCTTATTCAGGGAAGGCATATGCACTATCGTCTTGTTTAGAGTGCCTATAAATTACCCACGTATCTTGATATTTAGCTCTTCTCTTTTGTATCTTTGATCATTAACATGAATTATGGTACACAATTACCTGATTTGTCAAAGCCTGGGATAAAATGGTAAAATTCTTAAAATTTTTTATGCCGCCACAGGGATGGGGACGTGTTGCCGCTGTCGTTGGAGGAGCCATGCTGGGCCTGTTTTTTTACCTGGTCTATATTTCAAATGCCGTTTCCTACCTTTCAGATGATCCCGAAACATGCGTGAATTGCCACATCATGGCACCCGAGTATGCCACCTGGTCGCACTCCTCGCACAGGGAGGTCGCGCATTGTAACGATTGCCATGTACCGCACAATAATGTTTTTAACAAGTATTATTTCAAGGCAAAGGATGGAATGCGGCATGCCTATGTATTTACCATGCGCATGGAGCCGCAAACAATTTTTATCAGAGAGGAGGGCAAGCAGGTTGTGCAGCAGAATTGCCTGCGATGCCACAGTGACCTGGTACATGATGCCAGACTACTGGTCATGACCACTGCTTATTACGGTAGTTTCAATGAACGGCAGTGCTGGGAGTGCCACCGGGAAACTCCACATGGACGTGTTCACAGCCTTTCCAGTGTGCCTTTTGCAAGGGTGCCGGGTCCCGGAAGCCCGGTGCCGGTATGGCTTGATCATTTAATGAAAAACTAAAAATAACACAGATAAAACCAGAAAATATGAAATCAAAGAGAAAAGCATGGGTCAACTGGATGTTGTTCCTGCTAACCATGGTCATTGTTTTTGTGCTGGGACTGCTCGCTTCATCAGTTATGGAAAGAAGGGCAGAGGCTGTCTTTGTGAACAAGCCGGTTGTAAAGCTCAGCGAATATGAACCCCGTAACGAGGAATGGGGTAAGAATTACCCCAGGGAGTTTGAGTCTTATTACAATACGGCCGATACCTCCCTCAGGACACTTTATAACGGGAATGCCATGATCGATATGCTGGAAGAGGATCCGCGACTTGTTGTATTGTGGGCAGGATATGGTTTTTCAAAAGATTATAACCAGGGCAGGGGGCATTATTATGCCATAGAAGATATGCACAAAACCCTGCGTACCGGCGCACCGAAAGGTCCTGATGAAGGCCCCATGCCCAATACCTGCTGGACCTGTAAAAGTCCCGATGTGCCCAGGGTAATGAACGAAGTCGGGATTGCCGAATTTTATAAAGGGAAATGGGCTTCCCGTGGTCCGGAGATCGTAAACGCCATAGGATGTGCCGATTGTCATGATCCGAGTAGCATGGACCTGCGGATAACCCGGCCTGCTCTGATTGAAGCATTCGAAAGCATCGGGAAAGACATAAACAGAGCAACTCACCAGCAGATGCGTTCGCTGGTTTGTGCACAGTGTCACGTTGAGTATTATTTCAATTCAGAAGTTCCGGTCGCCGGAGTGCCTTACCTAACTTTCCCATGGAAAGATGGCTTTTCGGCAGAAGATATGCTGAAGTATTATGATGACATCGAATTCAGCGACTGGACCCATGCTCTCAGCAAAGCCCCCATGCTAAAGGCCCAGCATCCCGGTTATGAAGTCTTTATGACAGGGATACACTATGAGCGAGGCGTTTCATGTGCCGATTGCCATATGCCTTACCACAGCGAAGGAGGACAAAAGTTCACCAATCATCATATGACCAGTCCGCTGAAATATATTGCCTCTTCATGCCAGGTTTGTCATCGCGAGAGCGAGGAAACACTCACACAGAACGTATACGACCGTCAGCGCAAGGTGATCGAGATCAGGGATCAGGCCGAGGTGCAGATCGTTCGTGCCCATGTTGAAGCAAGCAAGGCATGGGAACTGGGTGCATCGGAAGCCGAGATGGAAGCCATCCTTTACAGGATCAGGGCAGCACAGTGGTTCTGGGATTATGCAGCTGCAGGGCATGGTGCATCTTTTCATTCACCGCTTGAGATATCCAGGGTGATCGGCAAAGCCATTGATAATGCGCAGGAAGCCCGCGTGATGCTTGCAAGGGTACTGGCGGATCATGGTCATAACACGGAGGTCCCCTATCCGGATATCGCCACCAAGCGAAAAGCTCAGGCCTTTATCAAGCTGCCTGTTGAGAAACTTCAGAAAGAAAAGGATGAGTTTATGGCTACCGTTGTACCCCGCTGGCTGCAGGAAGCTGCAGCTCGGGAAGCAACCTACACTGTCCTGCAAGACTAATCGGCTTAAAACAATGGAAGATTTTCATTAACTTGCTGCTTGTAATTAGCAAGCCATGAAAAATATCTTCCTTCTCTTTATCGCAATGCTCTTACCCTCAAGCCTGCTTTTTGGCCAGGATTGGATCAGCATTATCGGGAAAAGCCCTTATCCTCCGAATACAAAAGTCTATTTCACAGGTTACGATGGATTTGAAAAGATCGACCTGGGCAGTATCCGCAGCGATGCACAGGGTGAGATCGATTATTTTACGGATTATCATGGTTTTTGCATGATGAGCACAGAAGGGGGAAAATCATATCCGATCATCCTGGAGCATGATCCTGTTTGCATAGACTGGAATAAAAAACCATGGTTTACCTGTGAGCCGGAAAACGAATTCTTCTATTCATATTTACCGGCATTGCAGCGCATTGATTCCATGCAGAAAGCATATTTCTCCGTCCCGGATACCCTTGCCCGGAAGAGGGAACTCCTGGAAAATCTGGATAACACCATGAATGGGTTGGTTGAGGAGCTTATGAATGCTGATGAGTCCCATGCCAGGGTCTTCCTCCTTTCGGACCTGATCATCCTGCAAACAAAAATGGTTGACAGTACCGCCCTTATGGCTGAATGGAAGGAAGAAATCCTTGGCTTTGTGGATACGCATTTCGAAATACTGAAAAATTCCGTATACCTGAAAAGGCTTGGCACCGCATATGTTGCCATGAACATCAAAGTACTCCATACTGAGTTCGGCAAAGATCAGGCTATTGAATATGATGTTGATCAGTGGGTTGCAAAGCTTGATGGGAAGCTGGATATACGCCGGATGCTGGAGTTTTTTGTACTTCATTTCATCCGGACGGGCGAAGCTGAAGTGGCATCTAAGCTGGTGGGGAAATATGTTGACATCCTAAAGTGTGATCAATGGGTTGGAGGCACACCCCGTCCGGCTAACATGCCTTACACTTTCAATGTTTTCTTTGGCCCTGAATTCGGCAATGTCAGAAGCCTTGACCAGTTCCAGGGGATGGATAAGATACTGGCCTTTGTTTCCACCGAATGCCCTGCGTCAGTGGCAGCCGTGGCCGGCTTATATGATTTTGTAACAGTGAACCAGGTCCGCATGCCGGTGATCCTGGTGCCGGATTATGAACTCGAAGGGGAGCTGGGTGTGCTGGTTGCGGAGAAAGCCCCTTTTGGTCTTCGCACAGGATATAAATATGGCGGCCCCTTGATGCAGGGTGCCGGCATAAAGCAGTTGCCGGCCTTTATGATACTCGATCGCCAGAACCTGGTAAAAGAAGTCATTTATGACCTGGAACTGTTGAAAGAAAAGATCAGGAAATAATTTGTCAATCAAATACTTACCCAGCCCAACCTCCAGGCCATGTAAAACAGGGTGAAGGCGCCCAGGAACAGTATCCCGATCCACGACCAGAGGCGAAGCCAAAATCCGGGCTTTGCAGAATCCGGTACATGCTTGCTTGTGATCACCCTGTAGTTCATCACAGCCAGCACGGGAGCCGTGATGAAAGAGAGTGTTGTGGCCACATCCACCATGAATGTCATGGATGAAGCGAAGAATTTCAGCAGGATCAGGGCACCGCTGGCCACCACCACTATCCAGATCCAGTAGATCAGTCCATGCTCTCTTTTTCCACCTTGCCAACTGGGAATTAAATAAGTTGTAATGGGCCTCAGTACGCGCGGATAGGCATCGATCACGGTCATGGTAGTGCTGAACATGGTCATGACGGCAGCAATGGCGATCAGTGGCCACGACCACTTGCCAATGTTTACAGTATACATTTCGATCAGCTGCCCGGCGAAGTCTGTCCCATTCGAGGAGAGTACTTCGTTGCTGCCATGCATGACCATCGCACCCAGGATGAGGAAACAAAGTGCTAAAAAGGCGGTCCCGATGTAACCGATCCGGAATTCCACCAGGCTTTCCCTCAGTTTTGGTTTGAAACCGAGGTTCCTGGATTTTTCAACCGTCCATAGCGACGACCAGACGGATACGTCGATGGGGGCCGGCATCCATCCGATAAAGGCGATCAGGAAGAGCACATCGGGCCGGCTGAGCCAGTCGAAATGGCGGATATATTCAGTGTCGGGATGATACCCGTGCCCAAATGCGAAAAAAACTGCTACGAGGGTTGAAATTGCCAGTACCACGATGACCACCTTGATCAGTTTATCCAGCACTGCATATTTGCCGATGATGAGGATGAGCACAGTCGTTGCCAGGATGATGGCACTAAGGGGGACGATGCCGATATCCAGCTGGAGTACATTCCCTAAGAGGCCGGCTGTTACGATCGTTACAGCTGCCAGAATGGCGAACATGGTGGCCAGGGTGAGCAGGGCGAAGGCGACAACGGCCCATTGTCCCAGTTTTTTATACCCGTCGATCAGGCTCATGCCCGTGGCAGTGGCATACCTTGGGGCAAATTCAAAGAAAGGGTACTTAAGAAAATTGACAACGATCAAAATCCAGACCAGGTCGAAGCCAAACCCTGCACCGGCCCGGGTGGATTGTACCAGGTGGGAAACGCCGATTGCGGCACCGGCATAGAGGAGCCCGGGCCCCAGCACTTTTAAAAGCCTTTTAGTTTTCATTTACGCATTTTATCAACAGGGAGCTGTTATTATTAATAAAAGTTACTTCACTATTATTTCACGAATAATTTTCTATTTTAGGCCCCAATAGCGTAATGAACCAAACATTATCC
>JAZBOU010000216.1:0-11617 GCA_036351275.1 Bacteroidales bacterium | reverse complement strand
ATTTCTGGTTTTTCGGGATAGGCAGTAGGCAGAAGCCTGAAGCCTGAAGCCCGATGCCAGAAGCCAGAAGCCAGAAGCCTGAAGCCCGATGCCAGAAGCCAGAAGCCTGAAGCCCGATGCCTGAAGCCCGATGCCAGAAGCCAGAAGCCCGATGCCTGTTGCCTGTAATATTTTTTTATATTTGAATAACCTATCAAAACGTATTATGGCAGATCAAAAAGAAGATAACACCGATAATCTTTCAAAGAAAAGTTATGAACACGAGTTGGTCAAGTTGCAGATCGAACTGGTGAAGTTGCAGGAGTGGATAAAGCACAAGGGACTTAAGGTTGTGGTGATCTTTGAAGGACGCGATGCTGCCGGAAAGGGAGGTACCATCAAGCGGATCACCCAGACGCTGAACCCGAGGATCTGCCGGGTGGTAGCCCTGGGACTACCCACCGAGCGTGAAAGGACCCAGTGGTATTTCCAACGATATGTGTCGCATCTGCCCGCAGCCGGTGAGATGGTGCTGTTCGACCGCAGCTGGTATAACAGGGCAGGGGTGGAGCGTGTTATGGGTTTTTGCAACGATGATGAATACTGGGAGTTTCTTCGTTCGTGCCCACATTTCGAACATATGATCATTCATTCGGGAATCATCCTGATCAAATACTGGTTCTCTGTCAGCGCCGAGGAGCAGGAAAAACGATTCCAGGCAAGACTTGAAGACCCGACAAGAAGATGGAAGATCAGCCCCGTCGACCTGGCAAGCATGAGCAAATGGGTTGAATATTCCAGGGCCAAGGACGAAATGTTCTTTTACACCGATACCAGGCATTCGCCATGGTGGGTCGTTGAAGCGGACGACAAAAAGAAGGCAAGGCTAAACTGCATCCATCATCTTCTGTCGCAGATCCCTTATGAGAGCCTCGACCGGGAGGACATTGTTCTGCCTGAAAGAGTGATCAGCAGGGGCTACGTCAGGCCCCCTATGGAAGAGCAGACGTTCGTTCCGGAAATCTATTAAAGTGTTGAGTTTTGCCTGCCTGCCCGCCACAGGCGGGTAAACCGGCAGGCAGGGCTGTTGAGTTACTTAAAATTTCAAATTTCAAAGTTCAGATTTCTCCCCGTCCCCCGTCCCGCGCACCCCGTCCCGCGCACCGCATTTATTGACAATAATTTCTAAGTGGCTGATGTGCAACAACCGATCCCAGCTCATCCGCCTTGTGCCAGAGTTCACAGGCCCTCTGATAATCTTTTTCGATCCAGTATATCCATGCCAGGTTGTAGTAATTGTCGGCATAGGTCGAATCCAGGCTGATCGCATTCTCAAAGTCTTTTTGCGCCAGACTTGTGTATTTTGCCAGGTAATTGGTATCATACTGGGAAACTGACATATAGGCAATACCGCGATTGGTGTATGCCAGCATATAACCAGGATCATAAACCAGGCATGAATCATAATCCGATATGGTCATTCGATAATATATCTGGGAATTCAATACCATATTCCGGTTACTCGTTTGATAGCCGGTTGTGAATTTTTGTTCTGCAATGTTTTGATAAACATTCCCTCGGTAGAAATGGGCCAATGCTTTATTCGATGATGATTCTCCAAGCTCTACCGCGCGGTTGAGCAGTGTTTCGGCACTTGCCCAGTGCTTCATTTGCTGATGGGTCAGGTATACCAGAAATCCGCCATAAACCACAAGTACTCCCCATACAGCATATTGGATAACGGCATTTTTAAGTTTCCCAGAGCGGGAAAATTTAACCAGGATATATGCCAGGGCAATAAAGAGACCGATAAAGGAAAGGTATGCATACCGGTCGGCTGCAATAAATATCCTCGACCAGAAGATTGGCAGGACCGGCCCAACAGCTATGCTGAAGAACAGCAAACCTGCAATGATCTCTTTTTGTTTTTTCCAGAAGCGGTAGATTAAATAGATGACTCCCAGGGGGACCAGTGCACTGAGGTAGTAGAGTATCGGGAGCCCTCCATTTTCCATGTCGGGATATGCGTATATCACCGATAATTCGACAGGAACGATTAGCTTGACAAAGTAAAATACATAGGTGTAGCACAGGATGAAAAACCTGTCAAGTATGCTGTATTCAGAAGATAATTGCGTTATATGCCCGTAGGTATCTGCTGCATTAACGGCCACTATGCCGAAGATCACCGATAAAACAAAAAAAGGCGCTTTCTCAAGCCATACCCGCCTGCTAAAAGATCTCTCCCTGAAATAGTCTACGATCAACAGGACGAAAGGGAAACTCATGGCAAGCGATTTGGAAAAGAAAGCCAGCAGCGCGAAAAGCACGCTTGCCAGATATATATACGTGTTCCTGTTTTCAGTATATTTCAGGTATGCCAGCAGTCCGGCCAGGTAAAATGTGGTCATCAAAAGCGTACTCCTGGCCGAAAGCCAGACTACGGGTTCTACGTTTATTGGGTGCAGTGCAAAAAGGAATGCGACGATGCCGGCAAGTATTTTCTTTTTGCCCAGGCGAAATACGAACAACCATACCAGGAATATATTCAGTATATGCAGAAAGAGGTTTGTGGCATGAAAGGGCCCGGCCTTGAGTTCTGAACTGTTATAATTCAATGCAATCGTGAATACCGACAGCGGCTGATACATTCCCAGGTGATAGTTGGAAAATATCTCTGCCAGGTTCTGGTCTTGTACGGAAGGATCATCCAGGTATTCCGTATCGTCCCATCCATTCAGGATCTCATATTTCAATGAAGGATTGTAGATGATCAGCGTTGCGATGATAATGATCAGGGGGACGGCAAACTTGAGGTAATCCTTCCCTGCTTTCTCGTCTGGTCTGTTTTTCTTTCCCACTTTTAATCTTCTTTTACAGTGAATTTATAGATGCTTGTGTACCCGTATTCATCTCCAGGCCTTAATATGGTCGAAGGAAAACCCTCCTGGTTTGGCGAATCCGGAAAATGTTGTGTTTCCAGGCAAAACCCATGATGCTTTTCGTATATGATACCGTTCTTTCCTGTCAGGCTCCCGTCGAGGAAATTCCCTGAGTAGAATTGTATTCCGGGTTCATCCGTATACACTTCAACTGCCCTTCCTGAAGCCGGATGGTAGAAGTCGGCAACTTTCATCAGTTTGCTCATATTATTAAGGACGTAAGTATGGTCATAACCTCCTTCAACCTCATCAATGCGTTCACCGATGCTGTGAGGGGTACTGAAATCCATGGCACTGCCTTTGAGTTCCCTGAGCTCACCCGTAGGGATAAGGTTTTCATTCACAACCACATATTTATCAGCCGCAATGGTGAGTACATGGTCCAGGATACTTTCCTGCCCTCCGCTCAGGTTGAAGTAAGAATGATGGGTAAGGTTGACCGGGGTAGGTTTGTCAGTGCCGGCCGAATACTTGATAACAAGCTCATTATCATTGGTCAGGGAATAGATCACCTCGGTGGCAAGTGTGCCGGGGTAGCCTTCTTCTCCGTCAGGGCTGTTATAGTGCAGGATGAGCGATACCGTATCATCTTTTTGTTCTGATTCCGCTTCCCAGATTTTTTTGTCAAATCCATTGATCCCGCCGTGCAGGTGATTCGGGCCGTTGTTCTGAGCAAGTATATATTCCTTCCCGTCGAGGGTGAACCTGCCGTTTGCTATCCGGTTCCCATAGCGGCCTACGATGCATCCGAAGTAAGGGTGCCCGTCGAGGTAGGCTTGCAGTTCGTCAAATCCAAGCACAACATCCGCCATGTTCCCATCCCTGTCGGGAACCAACACAGAGGTAACGATCCCGCCGTAATTGGGGATCTTAACCACCATGCCGTTTGCATTTTTTAGCGTGAACAGGTATACATCGGTGCTGTCGACCTGCCCGAATAACTCTTTAGTGATCTTCATATCGGCCCGGGTGTTTGATTCTTCCTGCGATGCATTTATGCATGAGGTAAAAAGTGTTGAAACGATGATTGCTGCAAATACGAAATTCCCTCTTTTCATATCGGAAGTTTTGATGAAAGCCAAAAATATAAAAAATCCTCATTCTGCCCCCGGAACTCAACACTCGGCACTCGGCACTCGGAACTCAATCCGGTATATATTCATACGCTCCCATGTCGGGAGAGGCGATCCTGCTCACACCCAGGATGTCTTTGTCAATGATGGTGGGGAGCTGTGAGTTGTTGATCACTTCAATGCTGCCCATATCGATCCCGGGTGAAAGCGAGTCGAGGGCCATGTTGTTATTGTCAGCATCAACGAATATGGGATCCTCGTTTTTTACGGAACCCGGGAAAAGGGTGTCGTTGGAGATACCAAGGGTGGTTTTCAGCAGGCAGTGGTCGAAGGTGTAATCCAGGCTGCCCTGTTCGTCTCCCGAGATAAGTATTTCTTCATCTTTATCGCCGTATATAATACTGTTGCCAAAATACGCATCCGTATTGTAGACGTAAAGCACCTCATTTGGGTCGATGTAGAAGTTTGTGATGGCCAGGTTTGGGTCCTGCCGTATCCCGTCCCTGAAGTAGTTGGCAAAGGTGCATTGCCTGAAATCGTATACACCTCCCTGGAGCAGCAGGCCGAGCTGCCCGCAGTTCACTACCACGTTGTTCACGCCCAGTATGGCATAATACCTTCCAAGTATACCTATACCGCTCATATTCTCAATGATGGTATTGGTCAGGGTAAGCATGTTGCCCATTGGTTCCTGCAGGGTTTCGGCCTGCAGGCCGATAAATCCGTTCCGGATCACGGCATAATTGATCTCGTTGTCGACGCTCCCCTCGTTGATCCAGATACGGTCCCATTGCCCGGGGAGGTCCCGGAAATAGGGTTCCAGCCTGTCTTGCTGGAATACCACCGGGGCATCTTTGGTCCCCATCACTTTCAGGCTGCCGCCCTTGTAGATCCACATACCCGATTTATTATGGAAATGGATCTGGGCACCTTCCTCTATGGTGAGGCTGCCTGTAGAATCTACCACAGCGTATCCGTATATCAGATAGGGTTTATCTGCCGGCCATGTCACTGCACTGTCTTCGGCTGCAACGATCTTATATTTAATACTTCCGATCTCTTTATCGGCCACGATATAATGGGCATCCTGTCCCCAGGCAGCAAGGACTACTTTCTGCTCATTGCCGTTGGTAAGGAAACTGATCTCATCGGATACCACGAAAGGTGTCAGGCCTGAAGTTGGATCGATGGTCACGCGTATAAATACGAAAAGGCTGTCGTTGCCGGCTATTTCAACATCCTTTTCCTGTACCGAAGGCTGCCCGTCGATGTTGATGCGGTATGAAGAAGCTTGCCCCCCCTGCAGCCTGATGCTCGAAATATTCACTGCATTGGCGTGGCGATTGTACACCTTTACATAACGGGTGATCGACCCAACGGTAGTGAAAACGGTGTCGAAAATGATGGAGTCGGTCGAGAACTCCAGCTTCAGCGAAGGATTGTCATCTACCTTGTTTTCCTTCCTGCATGCGGAAAATACCGCAGCAGCGATCAGAATTGGAATGATGTATTTGAAGGTTTTCTTCATCCGGGGCAAAGATACCAAAATTAGTGCCGGGTTCCGAGTGCCGGGTGATGAGTGATGAATGTGGATAAACGGGCAGACGGATATCCCGGGTACAATATTGTATTGTTTATACGTTTTCTTAATGATAATATTGCTTTGCAACAAGGGATCCTGATCCGGATATTCGATTATATTTGTAGTATAAAAAGACACCTGCGATGAATATGAGGACCATTTCTTTATTACTCACGATAGCATTTGCTTCGGTATTTCTCCAGCCTGCCAGCGCCCAGTTTGGACAGCCATCAAAGAATAATGATCAGCAGGATTTTAAGATGCAGAAAAGGCTTTTCATTGGCGGTGGCCTGGGTTTTGGGATCTCATCATACAGTACCAGCCTGATGATAGCACCGGAGATCGGATACCGCCTTAGCCCAAGCTTTGATGTGGGTTCCCGTCTGATCTACACATATTACAGATATAATGATGATCTTCTGAAATACTCAACCAACAATTACGGGCTTGCTTTCTATACCCGATATTACCTCTTCTTCTTCCAGGATCTTTTCCTGCATGCAGAGTATGAGGCACTTAATTATGAGCGCGTGTATCTCGATTACAACTACCAGGTAGATCACAAAGAGCGTATCTGGGTTTCCAGTTTGTTTGTGGGTGGAGGTTACCGGCAATGGATCGGTAACACGGCTTTCATCGGCATTACTGTTCTCTGGAACCTGCTCGATGATATCGATTCGCCTTATTCCAATCCCATCTTTCGCATAGGGGTTGGAGTTGGACTGTAGTTAATGATGAGATCCTCCTTGAATGATTAGTGATTAGATCCCAGTGATTATTGTAGAGTGGAAATGCAGAAATTCGACTGATCTGAATTCATAATTCTCTAATACCAATCTTCACTAATCACTAATCAATAGGATCTCATCACTAATTATTAGGAATTCTACGAAGTATCTCCAGGGTCATTTCCCAGAATCTTTCAACCGCTTTGATCTCGATCTTTTCATCCGGTGAGTGTGCTCCGCGGATGGTCGGGCCGTAGGATACCATATCCATTTCGGGGTATTTATCGCCGATGAGGCCGCATTCCAGCCCGGCATGTACGGCCAGCACTTCGGGTTTTTCTTTGAAGAGCTCTTCGTAAACCTTTGCCGTAATATCGACGATCTCCGAATTTGGGTTGGGTGTCCATCCCGGGTACCCGTCGGTATGGCGTGTTGTAAACCCTGCCAGCTGAAGCGCCGATGCCACCATGGCAGAAATATCTTCCTTGGCTGATTCCACCGAGGAACGCTGGCTTGTGGTGATCTCGATCATGTCATCCTTGAATTTCACGGAAGCCAGGTTGGTGGAGGTTTCCACGAAGTCGTCGATGTCCTGCGACATGGCGATCACCCCGTGAGGGCATGCATATATGCCTTTAAGCAAGTTGTCCTGTGTGTTTTTATCCATGATGAAGGCCGGTTTTTCGGTCTTTTCACAGGCTACGGTCACATCCGGATCCGTAACATGGAATTCTGCCTTTACGGTCTTGTTGAATACGGAAATATATTCCTCGAACGAAGCAGTATTGTTTTCCGGTATCATCACAATGGCAAAACCTTCACGGGCAATGGCATTGCGCAGGTTGCCAGCATTGAATTCTGAAACGAGCAGTCCGAAGTTATTTGCGGCATTCCAGAGTGCACGATTTAACACCTTGTTGGCATTTCCCAGGCCTTTTTCAATGTCGTCGCCTGAATGCCCGCCTTTGAGGCCTGTCACCGATACTTTATAGGCAACATACCCTGCCGGGATGGGTTCTTTTTTGTATGGCATCTCTGCCACGGTATCTTTTCCTCCGGCGCAGCCGATAAAGATGAGTCCGTCATCCTCCGAGTCGAGGTTGAGGAGGACTTTGCTCTTCAACACCTTGGGATCCAGTCCGAATGCCCCGGTAAGGCCGGTTTCTTCATCTACGGTGAAGAGGCATTCGACAGGCCCGTGTTCAATATCTTGTGATTCAAGGATAGCAAGGGAAAGGGCTACTCCTATACCGCAATCGGCGCCGAGTGTAGTGCCATTGGCAGTTACCCAGCCGTCTTCAACATAAGCTTCGATCGGGTCGTTGTCGAAATCAAATTCCTTATCCGAGTTCTTTTCGCATACCATATCGATGTGGCTTTGCAGCACAACAGATTTGATGTTCTCTTTTCCTGCTGTTGCAGGCTTACGGATGATCACATTGCCGATCTCATCGCGCATGGTCTCCAGTCCGTGCTTTTTGCCGAATTCCACCAGGTAGGCGGCTATTTTTTCTTCTTTTTTACTTGGCCTCGGGATCTCAAGGATATCTCCAAAATAGTGCCAGAGCCGTGCCGGCTTGAGGGCTTTTACTTCTTCGTTCATAATAATTGCAGTTTCTGCAAATTTATAATTAAACTTTAATCCGAGTGCAATAAATATATAGGCGTTAGGCTATAGGCTAGAGGCTATAGGCGATAGGCTTTAGGCTGTGGGCGGTTGGTTTTGGGCATTAGATTGATATTGTCCTGGTTCGATCATATACATCGAAAAATCGTTCAATCACTCAATTACACCGACCCCGGAGGGGTCCGATACCATTAGAAATGAGATTTAGAATTAAAATGGGCACCCTGAAGGGGTGCAATATAAATGAGAAGGTTAGAACAAGAAGCCTAAATTGAACATAAAAATATGTGAATTCGTCCGGGTACGGTCGCGGAAACTGTTCGTTATGCCAATAATGTAACTGAAATCGAAATTAAACATCGCCAGGTCAACCTGCGTGCCAAATCGTGCACCAAGGTTGTAGAAATGCAACTTGACTTCTTTTGGTTTGAACTTGATTTCCTCACCCAGGAAGTAAACCCTGCCATTCATTGAGAACCTGTTTTCCAGTCCTCCATACAGATAGAGCCCGAAAACGGGTGTACGTACAGGCACCCACCCGGCCAGTATCGGCACCTGGAATCCCCTCAGAATGATACTAATGTCATCGTTAACTGCAATGTCGTGGTCATCCCTTGGCGAATATGTAATACCCTGGGTGATATAGGCAAAATCAATTTCGCCAAACATGGCTCGTTTTTTAATGCGGAATCCTCCGCCCAGTTGAAAGCCTGCCAGTAGATCTGAATCGACATTCTCGATACGGTACACAAAAGTTGATACATTGATCCCCCCGTAAAGCTTGATATGCATCTTTGGTTGCTGGGCAACAAGCAGGAAGGGAACGGAAAGCAGTATAATAAAGATGAGTTTTTTCATCGTTCATTGAATTAAGCTGGAAAGAGGTATTCCTTTCCATCAATATGAAACTTTTTATCCATGATACGCGGCCACATGGGCTTTTCAGGGAGTTTTTCATCCTGCCACTCCTGGTGTATTTCGTACAGCCTCTGGTAAAGTTCGGGTAACTGTTCCCTGAGGTTAAAGGATTCCGATTTATCGTTTTTCAGGTCATAGAGCTCTGCCCATCCATCGCGGGTACTGAGGATCAGCTTGTAATCGCCATCGCGGATAGCCCAGATATGGTCGGCTCTCCAGAATAGCTGTGGATGGGGCCTTTCATTGATATCTCCATTAATATAAGGCAGCAGGTTCACGCCGTCATATTCCCGGTCCTGAGGCAGCTGCCCTCCTGCATTTAACACAGACGTAACGAATATATCCGTTGAGGAGACAGGATGATCATATCGTTGGCCCGGCTTGATCATTGCCGGCCATTTCATCATGAAGGGCACATTGATGCCACCTTCGAACTGACTGAGTTTTCCGCCTTTCAGCGGCCCGTTATCAGTTGCTTTGGTGTAGGATGCTCCCCCGTTATCACTCAGGAAGAAGATAAGGGTGTTCTCTTCCAGCCCGAGGTCTTTTATCTTCTGGTGGATATCCCCGACTGCATCATCCAGTGCCGATATCATGGCATAGTATACCCTTTTGTTGTCATCTTCCACATCTTCGTACATGCAGTAATAATCGGCCGGTGCCTGGAAAGGAACATGGGGGGCTGAAAAGGTGCAATAAAGGAAGAAACAGGTGTCCTTATGGTCTTCCAGGAAACGGATGGCTTTATCGCGTATGGCAAAGGTTAAGTATTCTTCCTCTTTGATCTCTTTTCCCATCTCAAGGATGGCAGCTTCACCGTACCTTCCTGTATTCCATTGATATTGAGCACTGAAGCTGTAATGCTCGTGGTTAATGATATGACTCCAGTGCTTTTCAGGTGTATATAGGGTTGAGGCTCCAAGGAAACCGTAGTGATAATCAAAACCACGTTTCAGGGGCACATGGTTATGGGATATCCCAAGGTGCCATTTCCCCACATTGCCATTGTAGTATCCGAGTGTCTTGAGCGCTTCAGCAAGGTTTATCTCTGTTGGGGGAACGCCCTGCTTCTGCACCTGCCATTCAGCCGGGAAATCAGGTTTTGCTTTCATGACGAACTCGCCGGTATGCACGAACCATTTTCCTGAAAGGTACTCGACCATATTGGTAGGATAAAACTCCATGATCTGGGTTTCAAATCCATACCTGTTTTGCACTCTTCCGGTCATGATCCCTGCCCTGGAAGGAGCGCATGTAGGTGCTGTGACATACCCTTCATTAAATATGATCCCTTCCTGTCCGATGCGGTCGATATTCGGTGTGGAAATATGCTGTGCCCCATATGCTGAAACCTCATATTTGCCAAGGTCATCCACCAGGATGACAACAATGTTCGGCGGCTTCTCCACACCCTCACGTTTGGATGTTTTCAGGTATTCTTTTTTACCCTTCTTGAGATCCTTGTCCCAGTTGATCCTCCATTTCATTCGTGTTACCGATATAGGATAACAGGCTGATAAGAGTAACAGCAGGATGAATGACCGGATGATATTGTTCCTCATGGTTATCTTATTTTACAATAAAGATAAATATATTTGGAATTGATAAACCGGTTAATTGCAAATATCAAATAGAATATAATCGACCTTTTCCCCTGGTGAAATAAACATGACATTGCAGGAATCATTAAACTCCATAATGGTCGATAGCCATGTGTAGTTATTGTACACTGGTGGTTGCAGCAAGATTTTCTCGATGATATCATAGTCGAAGCTATGGGCCTCTCTCAATTCATCGGCGATGAACTCAAACCGTGGGCAGCCGGGGTGTATGTTTTCGGGTTCAGGTTGGAACTGATCCTTCATCCTTGAGGTGTATGCTGCCTTGAAAGAGTTGTTGGCATAGGCGGTATTCGTATGATAGGTATATGATCTGCTTGAATCCGGCCAGAATTCGACCACAAGATCTGATGCGCATTCGAATGAAACTACCTCTTTTCTGGAGGCGATGATATAGTTCTGGCCTGATGCATGCTCTATGGAGTAGATAAATGCTTTTGCTTCTGCAAATGAGCCTTGATCAAGAATACCCCTCACCACGCAGCAAACGGGAAGCCCCTTTTTGGAACTTTTCAGATCCAGCAGACTGTTCACACAAACCCCAATATCATTGTTCATGCCATTAGCACCTATAAATCCTGAAAACGTATTAACGAGCATTCTGGTATCCGTTATGGTATCAAGGATATCAAGGATTACTTCATATCCATGATAAAAAGCGGGCACATCAATGTTTTGTGCGATATAATTTTCACTTCCGTCAATGATATAGTTGTTAAAACCAAGTGAAGAACAATGATGAGGCTCTCGGATAAGTTCATCGCTGGTCCACATTTCATCCACCAGCTGGAATGCCAGGGTTGTATTGAAATCAATTCCGCTTCCGTCGCTGATACCCCGGATCTCTTCGAGCAGGTCAGGTGTCCATTTTTGAATGGCAGGGATGAAGTCTGTGGATTCTAAAAACCTGCTTATGATCTCATCAGCAGCATAGCCATAGGTTGCTTCGAGGTTTTCTTTCCAGAGGGCATGCAATTCATAAATTTGCGTTTTGAATGTGCTTCCTTGAAGAAAGCCGTTTTCATAGGGTGAAGCATTTAATTGAAGGACAGGCACCCCAATAGAAGCTTTATCCTGGCAAATGCAAACTAGCGGAAATAAAAGTCCCAGTATGCTGGTGGAAATTTTCATCATATTTTTTACGAAGAT
>JAZBOU010000215.1:0-11773 GCA_036351275.1 Bacteroidales bacterium | reverse complement strand
TCTCTACGTGAACGGAAACATGGTAGGGAGCTCTTCAGCATCCGGAACATTTTCAAATCCAGGCGTACCTTTCGGAATAGGAAAAAGCCTGCTGGGTGGATTTAATTTCGTTTTTGGCGGAGGTATTGATGAAGTATCCGTCTGGAATGTAGCCCTTGAACAGTCCGATGTACAGGATATAATTGATAATGAGCTCAGCGGTGACGAGCCCGGGCTTCAGATGTATTACAAGTTCAACCAGGGTGAGCCCGGGGGAAATAATACATCCATTACGCACCTTTTTGATGCGGTTGAAAGCCCGGAAAGGGATGCAGAGCTGATGAACTTTGCCCTGACCGGAGAAACTTCGAACTTCCTCGGAGAGCTTGATCCCGGATACCAGGCGATCGCTTTTCCGCAGATCCCGACGCACCTTACTACGGATGCTCCTTTTCAACTGGAAGCCACAGCCACTTCCGGCCTGCCGGTAGAATATGAAGTTATATCGGGACCCGCAACAGTTGCCGGGGATATCTGTACGCTCACAGGATCGCCCGGTGAAGTGGTGATCGAGGCAACCCAGCCCGGAAATGCCACATACAACCCGGCCGAGCCCGTGCAGGTTGCATTCATGGTGGTTGATCCCGCTGCCAATACACCCAATATCGACCCAAGAAACCCGCTTGCTGGCGATGTTTATATGCCGGAGACAGGATACCTGCAGCTTGCAGCTTTTGTGGATATTGACTATCCCGACATTTTTGAGGTTGACGGTGTTACCTTCACGGTGGATGGCGGAACGCTTGACCCGACAGACTGGGGCGAGGGTTATTTTTCCGGTTGGTGGGAGGTGCCAGATTACGGGACTTATACCATTACCATCTATGCCACGAATAATTACGGCTATACGGGCAGCGAAACCGTTATCGTAAACATAGTCAGTGATGTGGTGGAGCAAGAGGTACATGCCGTTGATGATGTATGGCTGAATACAGCAAACTCATCCGAGGTTGTTGATGCGGTGCTTCCATCATATACCGGTGCTTATGGTGAGATCACTGCCACACTGGAACTTTCTTGTCCTCCCGGCGGATGCGGTGAATGGGACAGGGTAGCCAGCATCGATGCCAGGGGCCATAACGGGGAGTGGGTTGAGATCATCCGTTACATTACTCCTTACGGCACCCCATGTTCACATACCATCGACCTGACCGATTATATGTCGATTCTTCAGGGAAAAGTTTCCTTCAGGCTGAACTGCGGAACCTTGGATAACGGTTATTACTGGGATCTGACACTCAATTTTGTCGAGGGTACACCGGCATTTTTCTACAGCAATATTGATGTGATCTGGTGGGAAACCTACCAGTTTGGTGACTATGCGAACCTGCAACCGGTAGAAAATGTGGTTTATACATTCCCCGACAACGCACAGGATGCAAGGATGAAACTGGTTTCTACAGGCCATGCCTGGGGAGACCTGAATACCGGAAATGCAGCAGAATTCTATAATGCAACGCACCATGTCTGGGTGAATGGGGAGGAAACATTCGAGCAGCACAACTGGTACACCTGCAACCCCAACCCCGATGGCTGCCAGCCACAGAACGGAACCTGGTACCATAACAGGGCAGGGTGGTGCCCAGGTGCCATTGCGCAATGGTTCGACTATGAATTTGGCAGTTACATCCCTGACGAAACCATCGCACTGGATTACATGTTCTACGAAAATTATGTGGACCTGTGCCATCCCAATCACCCGGAATGTGTTACAGGAGTAACCTGTGATGACTGCGAAGACACATATAACCCGCATTTGATCGTGGCATGTAACATGGTCGTGTATTCAGACATGCCGATTGACGGAGGAAACCTGGTATCGCTCGAGGAGTTTGAGGGACTGCTGTCGGGATATATCAAACTTTACCCGAATCCTACCGATGGGATGATGACCCTTGAATACAGCGGGCCGGGAGAACTGGATGCCACACGCATCACCGTTCTCGATATCACGGGTAAAGCTTATGACGGTTTTGAATGGCACGGGGAAACCAGGAGCCTGAATTTAAGCGCCCTTGCCGATGGCATATACTTTGTTAAGATCGAAAACGAAGACGGCATGGATGTGAGGAAGATCGTTGTGCAGTAAGAGTGGATCGCTAAAGACCTAAAGGATAAATAAGCGGGGTTCTTTCTTGTAAGTAAGAACCCCGCTTAGTATATTATGCTATTGGACCTAAAGTTTCGGTTATGCCCATCAGGTCATTGTAACTGATATTGCCTGCCTTCTCAAGTTTTTCCTTCATCTGGTTGATCACCATATTAGTGAACTCTTTCCACTGATCAACGTTAAGAATGTAAATATCATCCTTGAAGTGCAGATGCGGGTACCTCATTCCGCCGGGGAATGGAAATGGCCAGGGGTATGGCCATAGCACCCTGGCTTCCAGGTTTTTTACTTGTCCCAGCATTTCTTCATCAATACCTTTGAACAGAAACTCCCTGCCAATTGGTTTCAGGCCATATTTTTCAATAACCTTATAAACACTGGCATGGTTGACCACCCAGTAATCGAAGCGGCCTCCGTTTTTTAAATGAAATCTGTCATATGCATTTTCTGCCATTGAATGGTGCATAATTGTTCCTCCAAAATTTTTATGAATAATATTGTTTACAGCCATTGAGCATGATGAATGGCGGTGGCCTGATATGTGACAATCGTTTGAACATGTAGATCATATTTTAATGCTGTTCATCATGGGATAGCCCGTCAAATGTTGTATGAATCTCGGGTCGCCTTCCTGCTCAAGCCTTTTGATCGCTTCCAGTGAGGTTTTCATAGCAGCTTTTTCAGAAGCGCACAGGAAACCGCTGACCCTATTATAAAAGCCCGTAGCCTGGTAATTCGAGCAGCCGCACCAGTTCATGCAATATTCCCTCACATGGCAATCATTGCATTCATGGTTTAGTTCTTCTCCTTCTGCTTTGTGGCAGAGCATTTTGTCCAGTTTTAGTCCCCCGGCAAGATCACCAATACAGTGCCCGTTCTCTCCGCTGCCGATAAGGCGTTCGCAGGGATATATCCTGCCGAGGGGAGTGAAGGCCATTTCACCCCGGCCCATCCTGCAACGTTCCTGCGGCTGGTAGCCTCCCCTGAGAATTACAGTGAGCTTGCTGTCAATCAGGCTTATGAAATGCGGGTCTTCTTCCAGGTATTTGCTAACAAATATCTCCCCGATGCAGTCGTATATGCCCTGAAGCATTTCAATGTCATTCTTCCCCCAATCAGCAGAAAAATCAGGGCTCAGGTATATCTGGCGTATGCCCAGTTCAGAAAAGTACTGCACTGTTTCAGGCAGTGCCCTGAGGGTTGTCGGGTGATAGACCGCATTGACGGGGACCTGCCCCAGGTCTTCCAGGGCCATACGTATCGTTTCCTCCACGATATTCGAGCTTTTTTTGCCATCGGGGAAAAGCCTGAATTTATCCTGTATATCGGGCTTACCATCGCAGCTGATCACCAGTCCAATTTTATGTTCTTTCAAAAAGGATGCAATGCTTTTATTATAAATGGTGCCGTTTGTTACGACAGAGAACTTAACTCGGGAAGGATCATAATCCCGGTGGTTCCTGATCATCTTCAGTATGTCCTGCATCAGGTCAAATTCAAGAAAAGGTTCACCACCGAAAAACCCTATATTAATATCCTCATCCGGTATCTGGTTTCTGAAAATAAAGTCTATGGCATCTTTTGCCGTTCGGATCGACATGCTTTCCGGCTTTTTACCGATATAGCAGTAAGAACAGCGCAGGTTGCACTGTTGTGTCAGCAAGAGCGTATATTTCATTCGAGCCTCCGTAGATCTGGTTCCTACATATAAAGTTAAGTCCGAAAGAAGGGGATTTGTTCCTTCAAACAGTGAAACGTTATAATTGGAAGCCTGAGCGAAATAAGTGGTATGTTATGGGGAATAAGTGGATAGCCGGGATCAGCGTGCAACATAGGATCGAAGACCATGATCCGGCCCCGGATATACGATATTTACCTCGTACATTACAATCAGGAAGTGTTTCATATGGGTTTAGGAAGCTGGATGGGGAAATTTATAGCAGTGCAGATTTCGCCCAGTGTGCAACTGTAGTTTCCACAAGAGTCTTCGTATAGATAGAATTTCTCTACTATATTGCCGATGGTGCTGCTGGACTGGTAAATGAGGTTTTGGCTTTCATCATATTTATAATGCGTTGTGCAGTCGATTCGCAAATCGCCACTTTCATCCGCTTTATGGCTTAAGCATACAGATAAAAGGGAACCTGAGTATTGAAATTCATATTTCTCTTTCAGAATCCATTTGTCTTCATGCAATGAGAATTTCCGTATCTCCTTTGCCAGATCAAGATCATACTCAAACTCCGACAATCCGGTCAATGTCCAGCAGTCATTCCGGTAACTGTAGGCTTTTATTTCTGTTAACCGCTTTCCAGCGTACCTGTTCTCTGTTTTAAGGATGCTTCGCCACTCAGGTTCCTCGTATGCTTTCAATTCACATGATATCAAATTACCTTCATCATATGTGTATATCCATTTTTGCAGTGCCTGCATTTGCAACATATCGCTGTGATACCCGTACTGGATGAGTTCAAAAGGCTTTTCATTTTCAAATTTAACCCATAGTTCATTTTCCGGCAACCAGCTGAGATCAGAACCGGTATATTCGGTAGCTATAAAATTACCGGACCAGCAATGGAAAATTGTTCTTGATTTCCTTTCCCATTGACCCATATTATTCCATTGAGAAGCATAATGCATACAGAGTTTCCCGTCATGATACTGGAACAGCTCTCTGGAATGCTCCATTCCGTTTTCCAGGGTCAGGATCTCAACGAGCCTTTTGTTTGAATTGCTATGCATGCGGATATCGTCTGACTTTTTGCAGGAATATAATAATGCAATCGCTATAACCAACAAATAGTTAAACCAATAGCCGACAATATGATTTTTCATAACCTATTGTGTCTGGTTTAGCAGTTGATTAAGGATATAAGTCGGTTTTTATGAGGAACGGAGTAAAGATAATACATTGATTGCCAGATGTCAAAAAAAAATGTAAAATCTTTACATATGATATCTTATTTAATGCATGAGTGGCTTACACTGTTGTTTTTGTTTGCAGGCTATGTCGTTTTTCCATGGGCTTGTATTTAATGTGTTATTTGGTACGTGTCATGTTCTATGTGCTATATGTAAGTATCAAATAACAAGAAACAAGTAACAAGTAACAAGTAGCCAGGATCCAGTATCCGGGAAACAACTACGAGAAACGAGAAACGAGCAACGATCTACAAATACTTCTGAATATTTATTTAAGTTGAAAAACAATGATTTGCGGGCCATTTTTATTGAAGCAGCACATCATTCCGAAAAAAAAAGTGTTACCTAACACATTTTTATCGTCATAACATCAGAAAAAGTAGCCTCATTTCACACATGTGACCTAAAGGGTATTTGTTAACGCTTATGCAAGTATTTAGATGAACGACAAAAAAACGTGTTTTTCAAAATCGATCCTGGAACCGGAAGATTTTGAAGAACCCCCGCCGCTCAATGGCATGGCCCGAATAATGGCCGTAAACGATTATCCGTCGATCTCACACTACATTTCCGAAAAATGCCAGGTTTTCAGGGAAAGATTTTTTCCTGAAGCCAGCTCTTTGGAATGGAACGACTGGAAATGGCAGATCCGTAACAGCATCACTTCCTTCGAAGTTTTAAGCAAGATCCTGCACCTGTCAAACGATGAGATTGGATTCACCCAGCAATCGCTGAACCTGCCCGTACGCATCACGCCCTACTATGCCAGTTTGCTCAGTGCGTCCGATGCTTCGCATCCGTTGCGTCGGACCATGGTTCCGGTATTGGATGAGCTCATACTTTCAAAGGGTGAAGAATCCGACCCGCTGGGTGAGGGGCATGATTCGCCGGTGCCACTCATCGTGCACCGCTACCCCGACCGGGCATTATTCCTGGTAACAGATTTCTGCTCGGCCTATTGCAGGTACTGTACACGTTCGCATATGGTGTCGAAAAAGAAACATGCCGGATCGAAGCTTCTGGACGATGCGATCAAGTATGTAGCCACACACCCTGAGATCAGGGATGTGATCGTCTCAGGCGGTGACCCGCTTACGCAGTCGGATGAACGGCTTGAGTATATTCTCTCGCACCTGCGCGCCATACCACACCTTGAGATCATCCGTATAGGAACCAAAGTGCCCGTGGTACTGCCTATGCGTATTACGCCAAAACTCACCAGGATGCTCAAGAAGTACCACCCACTCTTCATGAGCCTGCACTTTACCCATCCCGACGAGATGACAACTGAAACGAAGAAGGCCTGTACCATGCTTGCTGATGCCGGCATCCCCCTGGGAAGCCAGACCGTGCTGCTGAAAGGTGTCAATGATGAAGTGGACATCATGAAAAAGCTTATGCACGAGTTGCTGATGGTACGTGTGCGTCCTTATTATATCTACCAGTGTGACCCCATTCCAGGTTCCTTGCATTTTAGGACCCCGGTAAGCAAAGGTCTGGAGATCATAAAAGGTCTTCGTGGACATACCAGCGGTTATGCAGTGCCTCATTATGTGATAGACGCTCCGGGCGGAGGCGGGAAGATCCCCTTGCTGCCTGAATATTACCAGGAGCATGACGGAGAAAACGTGGTACTGAAGAACTTTGAAGGAAAGTATTTTAAATATTATGATCCGGTTCGATGAGCCTCTTTAAGATCAGAAAGATAACAGATCCGTTCCTTCCATCAAATAAGCATGCAATAGAACAGGTCTTTAACATCCTCAGGGCCCATTTTCCTTCAGTTAAGGAGGAAAAAGTGACTGAGATCCTTGAACAGATGAAAGACCCGCTGAAATACAGGTTTTCTGCATCCTTATTTGTTGCGGAGGACGGCAGGGCATCCGTAAGGGGTTTTGCCGTATTCTTCTATATGCCTGACCTGAAGTACTGCTTCCTGGATTACATTGCTGTGACGCCAGGGCGGACCTCCTCAGGCATCGGTGGCGCAATCTATGAAAGGCTGCGGGAAGAAGCACACCTGCTCAAGACTACAGGCATTTTTATGGAATGTCTGCCGGATGAGGAAAATCTGTGTCGGGACAAAAATACCATGAAACAGAACCAGGCAAGACTGGCGTTCTATGAACGTTACGGCGCCCGTCCGTTCATAGGCACCGCTTATGAAACTGCAGTTACGCCCGGAGATGATTGTCCTCCCTACCTGGTGTTTGATGACCTGGGGAACAATGTGAAGATCGATGCGCCCCGGCTGAAAAAGATCGTAAAGTCCATACTGGAAAGGAAATACCCCGATTACTGTCCGCCGGAATATGTAAGCATGGTAACGAATTCAATTAAAGATGATCCGGTGCGTCTGAGAGCGTTCAAATATATCAGCAAGGAAGAAATGGCTTCAATGCCACCAGCACTGCCTGCTGATATCCCGCTCATTATCAACGACAAGCACGACATCCACCATATCAGGGAGCGTGGCTACGTTGAATCGCCGATCAGGATTAAGAGCATCCTCGCCGAGATCAGCACGCTTCAAGCTTTCCAGCCCATTGCTCCGAGGCAATATTCTGACAAATACATCACGCAGGTGCATAACACAAAATATTTCTCCTATTTCAGGAATGTGTGTGAACAACTTCCCGAAGGGAAATCCATTTACCCTTACGTATTCCCCATCAGGAACGCCACACGCCCCCCAAGTGACTATTCTGTGCTCGCAGGCTATTATTGTATAGACACCTTTACCCCATTAAATAAAAATGCCTTCCTGGCAGCAAGGAGGGCCGTCGACTGCGCACTTACAGGAGCAGAAATGCTCCTGGAAGGCAAGCACACGGCTTATGCACTGGTCCGCCCGCCCGGACACCATGCGGAGAGGGACGTTTTTGGGGGTTTCTGCTATTTCAATAATGCCTCCATTGCAGCCAACTTTCTGTCCCGCTTCGGAAAGGTGGCCCTGCTTGACATAGATTACCATCATGGTAACGGGCATCAATCCATCTTCTACAACAGGAAAGACGTGTTCACGCTTTCCATCCACGGCAACCCATCTTTTGCATATCCATATTTTACAGGCTTCAGCGAAGAAGAAGGAGAAGGCGAAGGCAAAGGATATAATGTTAACTATCCCATGAAGGAATCGCTTAATGGGGAAAAATACCTTGTCGTGCTGAAGAAAGCATTGCGCAGGATACAAAAATATTCTCCGGACTACCTCATTGTAAGTATTGGGCTGGATATTGCGAGGGGAGATCCGACCGGTACCTGGGTATTGAAAGCTGGGGATTTCAAAAACAACGGGGCGGAGATCGGGAAAATGCCTTATCCAACCCTGTTCGTGCAGGAGGGAGGGTATAAGAACCGAACCCTCGGAACCAATGCGAGAAACTTTTTTGACGGATACCTGGCAACGAAAACAAACTACAGATAATGAAAATCGGACTGACATATGACCTCCGCTCGGAATACCTTGCCATGGGCTATTCTGAAGAAGAAACGGCCGAATTCGACAGGGAGAGCACGGTAGAAGCCATTGAAAGCACCCTGCAACAGCTCGGTTACGAGACAGAAAGAATAGGCCACCTGCGACAGCTTATGGCAAGCCTGCACAAGGGGCAACGCTGGGACATGGTGTTCAACATCTGCGAAGGTATGCACGGCATCGCCCGTGAAGCCCAGGTTCCGGCTCTGCTCGACGCATACCAGATCCCCTACGTTTTTTCATCACCCCTGGTAATGGCCTTAACACTCGACAAGGCCATGACCAAGCGTGTGGTCCGCGACGCAGGCATATACACCCCTGACTTCCATGTTGTGTATAAGATGGAAGACGTTACAATGGTGAATATGAGCTTCCCGCTCTTTGCAAAACCGCTGGGCGAAGGCACCGGGAAAGGGATCACTGAGAACTCGGTGATCGGCAACAGGGAAGCCTTGCAAATGCAGTGCAGGTTTTTGCTGGAGGCCTACCGGCAGCCCGTTCTGGTTGAATCCTTCCTCAGCGGCAGGGAATTTACCTCAGGCATCGTAGGCACCGGGGAAAATGCCCGGGCAGTGGGCACAATAGAGGTCAAATTGCTCGCAAATGCCGAGAAAAATGTATATTCCTATGTGAACAAGGAGGAATGTGAGACCCTGGTAGAATATGTGCCCGTCTGGGGCAGGATCAAGGAAGACTGTGAAGCCCTTGCCCTGGAAGCATACCGTGTACTGGGATGTGAGGATGCCGGCCGTGTCGACATCAGGTATGATGACAAAGGCAAACCGGGATTTATCGAGATTAACCCCTTGCCGGGCATGCACCCCGAACACTCGGACCTGCCGATTCTTGCCCACAAAAACGGGATCCCATACCATGAACTCATGAAAATGATCATGGATTCAGCCCTGTCAAAAATCAACTACCACCCTCAATAAATGCTGCGCCATCATGAAGAAAGTAGTAATCCTCATCAATGCCATGGGCCCCGATGCCACACCCGACGAGCTGGATGTACTGAACCAGGCCGGAGCGGTGGAAGTAGCATTGCATAACCTTGGCCATGACACTGAACGCGTTTTCCTGGAGATGAACCTGGAGAAGGCTGCCGAACGTCTCAGGCAGCTAAGGCCTGAATTTGTTTTCAACCTGGTGGAAAGTATCGACGGTTCAGGCAAGCTGATACACCTGGCCCCCTCATTGCTCGAACACCTTGGCATACCTTATACCGGCGTACGCTCAGAAGCCATGTATGTGAGCAGCAATAAAACCCTGGCAAAACTTATGCTTCGACAGGCTAAGCTGCCAACACCGCAGTGGATCGATGATCTAAAGCATGCAAGGCTGAAAAAAAATACGAGATATATAGCAAAGCCGGTTTGGGAGGATGCTTCTGTTGGCATCACTGACAGCAGTGTTATGCCTGGTGATAAAAAACTGCTTTCAGCCTTCCTGGAAAGCAACAGCAGGTACAGGTACTTTTTCGAGGAATATATCGAAGGAAGGGAATTCAACATATCCATTCTGGGGGGTAAGAAAGGACCTGAGGTGCTTCCCATCGCCGAGATCGTTTTCAGGGATTACCCCGAAGGCAAGCCGCTAATTGTGGGCTATGAAGCCAAATGGCATGAGGATTCTTTCGAATACAGCAATACCGTGCGCTCATTCGGGCTGGAAAAGGAAGATCCCGGGCTTGCCAGAGCCTTAGAGAAAATATGCAGGCAGTGCTGGGCGCTGTTCGGGCTGACAGGCTATTCCAGGGTAGATTTCAGGGTAGACGGGCAGGGCCGTCCGTATGTCCTGGAAGTGAATGCCAACCCTTGCCTGTCGCCGGATGCAGGGTTTTATGCAGCATCGGAGCAGGCCGGCTACAATTTTAATACGATCGTTGAACGAATATGTGAAGATGTATGGCGATGAAAGATATCAAACTGAGGACCAATGTATATCCCACCGATGTGGAATCCGTCAGCTTAATGGTGGCAAGCACAGGATTTTTCAATCCCGAGGAGATCGATATTGCGGCAGAGCTGGTGCAGGAACGCCTCGAAAAAGGGCAAGCCAGTGGATACGAGTTCATCTTCCTGCAAATAAACAATATTACTGTTGCTTACTCTTGTTACGGCCGCATCCCCCTCACCAAAAGCAGTTACGACCTGTACTGGATCGTCACCCGCGCCGACCACAGGAACAAGGGATTGGGAAATCTCCTGCTTAAGGCTACTGAAGACGACATAAGAAAAAGGGGCGGCAGGGCCGTGTATGCCGAAACGTCCTCACGTGAACAGTATCTGCCCACCCGGGCTTTCTACGAGCACAACGGCTATACCCTGAAGGCCCGCTTCGAGGATTATTATGATAATGGAGATGACCTGGTGTACTACGTAAAACGCTTTGCTTAGCGTGCTTAACGTCAGTATTTATAAATGAAAAACCATGGAAAAGACAGAAAGAACATGTATTAACCCTGATTGCCAGTACTTATTGCAACACAGAAGGCAATGCCACAAGCCGCCGACAGATTTCTCACTTCGTTCGAAATGACAGGTGCAGTTTACTTTCCGGTTCATAATTTATTAGCCAGCAGCCAGAAGCCAGGCGCCAGAAACGAGTAACCAGCGACACTGCATCCGCCGACAGATTTCTCACTCCGTTCGAAATGACAGTTGCAGTTTATTTACCGATACATAATTTATTAGCCAGCAGCGAGAAGCCAGGAGCGAGTAACGAGAAACAAGTAAGACTAAAAAATAGCACATTTATCCAGGTTCCAGGATCTAGTATCCAGTATCCTTCAAACAGGCAGCCAGCAGCCAGAAGCCAGGAGCCAGTTGCGAGAAACGAGAAACGAGTAACCAGCGACACTGCATCGCCGACAGATTTCTCGCTCCGTTCGAAATGACAGGTGCAGTTTATTTGCCCACGCAGAATCTGCTAAAAATATTCCCCAGCAGTTCATCATTGGTGATCTCGCCGGTGATCTCGCCGAGGTGGTGCAGAGCCTTTCTGATGTCGATGGCAATGAGGTCGGAAGTAATTTGATCTTCAAAGCCTTCATCAATGCTCTGAATGGCTTCCAGCACGCCGGTGAGGGCCTCGTAGTGGCGGGCATTGGAAACGATCACGCCGTCCTCCTCAGGGTCGAGCGAAACGGCTTCCAGCAGGCTCTCGGAGATCATATGGATGTTCTCCTTCCGCTTCGCGGAAACGAACACACAACCTGATTC
>JAZBOU010000214.1:0-2877 GCA_036351275.1 Bacteroidales bacterium | reverse complement strand
TATAGGTATCTGTTTTCCTGTCGAGTTTGATCAGTCCGTTGTGGAGGGTCCCGATAAAAAAATTCCCATTTTTATCTTCCAGTATTGGTCTGCAATAGCGGTATGAGTTGTTCACTGATGAATCAGTAAGGTAGGAGTAATTTTTTACCTCGTATCCGTCCCATCGCTGAAACCCGTCGGCAAAAGAAAACCACATGAATCCCTGCGAATCTTTAATGGTGTATTTAATACCGTCGGTAAGCAGGCCGTTACCGGATGTAATCCGGCCAATGATCTTTAACTCAGGTTGGGCGTCAACGCCTTTCATGAGCAAAAGAACAAGGAAGAATATGAACATATTCCCGGTTCTCATATGGTTATAAGGCGTTGGTTAAGTAGTAAATATACGAAATCAAACCCCATTTGTCAATAAAGGTTTGAGGGTTGGGTGTTGAGTTAGTTATGAGTTTTGGAATGTGGATGAATTTTCTTTAACACAAAGGACACAAAGATTTTCGCTAAGGGCGCAAAGATCTGGCCTTTGTGCTCTTTGTGTATCCCTGCCTGCCGGCAGGCAGGCTTTGCGTTCTTCGTGGTAGTAAAACACCAAACGTTAAACGCCTAAACAATATACGCTAAATGATCATGTGTGCACCCGAAATACCCAGGCATACTTACATGCCGGATCAGCTTGTATTGATTCAGGCACATTGAGCACAAATCCGTCCCCGTTCTTTTTCCATTCAAGGGCCCCATCAAAGCCGGCAGTATGTATTTCTGATCCTTCATCCGGGCACCAGCCGGTCATGCTGATCACCGGAGGAGGTCCATCTTCATTCCCAGACCCAAGGTAAATGATATTCACGCTACCATCCTTTCCGGCAGTAAGGCATACACTGCCCTCTTTATAAGGAGCTATGGGCCTGGTATTGTATATTGCGCTGCTGTTCACATCCATCCAGCTGCCGATCTCCGATAGCAGTATGTAAGCTTCATCGTGCCACGTACCATCGGGGCCCGGGGCAATATTGAGGAGGAGATTGCCGCCCTTGGAGACGATGTCGACCAGCATATGGATCACGTCGCGTGGCGGTTTATATTTCGCATCCGGTACCCACGACCATCCGCCTCCGGCGATGATACACGATTCCCAGGGATAAGGAAGCATCTTTTCCGGAACCCTGTTTTCGGGTGTGAGGTAATTCTGGTTGGGCCCCGGGACTGCTCGGTCGACCACGATCAGCCCGGGTTGTTTTTCGCGGGCTTTCAGTTTGAGTTCATCCATCCGGATATCCTGGTCCTGGTAATGGATGAATTTATAGTCGGGCCGGTTCACGCGTTCACGGATCTCCTCTTCGCTCATGGGTGCCACCCATCCACCATCCAGCCAGAGGATGTCCATGGGGCCGTAATCCGTCATCAGTTCCATGATCTGGTTATGTGTGAACTGAACAAAGTTTTCCCAACGCTCAGGATAGGTGTTAATATCGTAGTTCACATTGCGGTCGGGGGTGGCGAAATTCGGCCACCAGTAGTACTCGCTGTGCCAGTCGGGCTTGGAGAAATAGGCTCCCGTCCACATGCCCTCATCCCGAAAAGCATCAAAAATTTCCAGTGCAATGTTCGATCTTGGATGAGTATTGAATGGGCACTCTTCATCGGTGATCTTGTAATCGGTGTACTTCGTATCAAACATGCAAAAGCCATCATGATGCTTGGTCGTGAACACCACATAGCGCATGCCGGCATCTTTTGCCGCTTTTGCCCATTTATCAGGATCGAACTTAACGGGATTGAAGGTGGTTTTCAGGTTTTCGTATTCCTTTTTGTATTCGGTGTAGTTGTCTGATTTCCGCCTGCACCACCCCTCATCCTCAGCACAAATCGACCAGGACTCAACGATGCCCCACTGGCTATAGGCGCCCCAGTGCATCAGCAAACCGAATTTCATGTCCTGCCACTGTTCAAGCTTTTCCAATACCAGGGGATCGGTTTCCGGGTAATATTGCTGTTCCCCGTGCTGTGCGGATAAACGCAGAACGAAAACGATACAAAGTGCAAAGTAAAATGATCTCATGGGCATTTATATTATTCTTGAAGGTCTATTTCTCCGTCAAGCAGTACGGCAATGACAGTAAGCTGTTCATCAAGCACATCTTCGGGAACATCAATATATACAATGCCGGGAACGCTGCTCCAGTATTGCTTCATCTTGATGTCGTATGTAAGTTTGGTCCCGTTTCCAACCACCCAGATGCGGTTAATTTTATTCTTAAGGCCCTTCAGCATGATGGGGCCATTCGGTTTTCCGTCGAGGTAGAGGTAAAGGATATTCCTGTCGGCAGAAAGTGCAGTTGGTCCATAAAAATAATCAGCCGGGATCCCTGCCCGGGTTCCGTAGATGGCCTCTGCATGCTTTTCGGTCCAGCGCCCCAGTTCTTTTAATATCTTAACCTGTTCTTCAGGAATGCTGCCGTCGGCTTTGGGGCCGATATCCAGCAGGAGGTTTCCGCCCATGCTGATGCAGTCGACCAGTATACGGATCACCTGGTTAGGCGATTTGTAGTTCCTGTCGTTATGCTGGTAACCCCAGGAGTCATTCATGGTCATGCAGAGTTCCCAGTATTCATCACCGGGCTTGTGTATTGGCAGTCCCTGCTCGGGAGTGGCATAGTCGCCATAGCCCTGGAGGCGTGAGTTGATCACCGCATTTGGGTTATGATCAAGAATTGTTTCGCGTATGAGGGGTGCCTTCCATTTGTCGGCCGTTTGTTCCCAGTCCCCGTCGAACCACCAGAGATCCGGATCAAATCTCTCGAGTAATTCATTGATCTGGCAAAAGTTGAAATCCACGAAACGGGCCCACCTTGTACTGTCTTCTTCGTAACGTTTTTCTTT
>JAZBOU010000213.1:0-2991 GCA_036351275.1 Bacteroidales bacterium | reverse complement strand
GCTCCTGTTGGAAAAAAAGTTGCAGGAATACCTGCTGAACCCCGTGGTGATCGTCAGGCTGGCCAGCTTCAGGATCACCCTGCTGGGTGAATTCAAGAGCCCCGGGAAATACGATGTGTACCAGAGCAACATCAATTTATTTGAGGCGATCTCGATGGCAGGCGATATGACGGACTTTGCCAAACGCGATAAAATTGCCATCATCAGGCAAACATCACGAGGGTCTAAGATCGTACGGGTAAACCTGAACGATAAACGCATACTCGAATCAGACTATTTTTACCTGCTGCCCAACGACATTGTGTATGCAGAACCGATCAAGGCCAAGCAATTTGTGTCGACAAACTTCCCTTACGGGTTAGTATTTTCAATATTATCAACCGTACTGCTCTTGTATGCATTTTTTGTTAACTAGTATTCATCATGATCGAACAGGAAACCACATATAATCCCGACCTTCGGGAAGAGTCAGTCGACTACAAGGCGATATTCCTGAAATTCTTCAGGTACTGGTATTTTTTCCTGATCGCCATCATCATTGCCCTGGCCATTGCCTATTTTTTTAACAAGTATACTACTCCTGTATACGAGATCTCATCCAGGATGCTGCTCAAAGACCCGGAGAAGATCGACCCCCAGACCATGATCGGCATGGGTTCATACGGAAGGAATCAATCCAATATACAGAATGAGATCGTGGTGATCAAATCATACTCGGTAGTAAATCGTGCGATCAGGAAACTTGATTTTAATGTTTCCTATTATGCTGAGGAAAGCTTTAAAACAACCGAACTGTATAAAACGAGTCCGATTCGTGTAGTTTTCGATTCAGTCGTTCCCCAACCAATTGGTCTGGATTTCTTCCTGACCCCAACAGGAAATAATGAGTTTGAGTTGAGTGCGACAGGCGAGAACATCAGCTATTATAATTATGCGGCTCATGAGCTTGTTCCCGGCAGTGTGCTTCCGCTTATGGATTACCGTGCCAGGCATCGCTTCGGCGAAAAGATTGCAACACCTTATTTTACCTTCACCATTGTTAAAACCGACCTTTATGACCCGGATGTTTGTGAGGGCTCAGAATATCGCTTCCTGTTTAACAACCTGGAATACCTGACCCGTTTTTACAGGGGGGTCAGGGTTGAGCCGATTGCACAGAACTCCTCCATTATTCGGCTCTCGCTTCGCGGAACGAATACCCATAAAATGGCCGACTTCCTCAACGCGGTTATGGCTGAATATCTCATCATCGAGCTGGAGGATAAAAACAAGACCTCGGAAAACACCATTTCTTTCATTAACAAAGAACTGGAAAAGCTGGAAGATTCATTGAACAACTCCGAGGCCGAGATGCGCAATTTCATGACCGAAAACAAGGTAATGAACCTTCAAACCCAAACAGATTTTTATTTTACGAATCTTTATGACCTTCAAAATCAAAAAGCAGCCCTCCTGGTGAAAGCAAAATATTACGACAACCTGAAGGACTATGTGGTAAAAGATGAGAACGACATGCTTATTCCGCCTACTACCGGCATTGAGGATGAAGTGATCAGCGGGCAGATCTCGAAATTGCTTGAATTGTATGCACAAAGGACAGAATTGCTGTCAACCTCTACCAATAAAAACCCCTTCCTGCTGGGACTCAATGAAAAGATCGCACTTGCAAAAAAGACATTGCTTGTGAGCATTAATAATGTGATCAGTTCATCGAATATCACCATCAGCTCGATCGATGAAAGGATAGATGAGCTGTATGACAAGATAAGTGACCTCCCGGCCCTCGACAGGGAATTCTTCAACATTCAGAGGCAGTTTGGCATTAAAAATTCTCTTTATACCTACCTGTTGCAGAAGAAATCGGAAGCCCAGATCTCGCTTGCATCCTCTTTTCCCGATTCGGAGATCATCGATCTGGCCCTGACTGAAGGACAAAGCCCGGTATCGCCCAAGAAAAGCTTTAATTATACTATAGCTCTCTTTTTTGGATTTTTAGTACCCTTTCTTTTTATTTTTATCAAGGATTACTTAAATGACAAGGTAATCGAAAAAAAGGATATTGAACGACTGACTAAATATCCGATAATCGGTTATGTGCTGCACAGCACCAAGTTAACCAACCTGGTAGTATCTGGTGCCCCCAAATCAGCAATTGCCGAATCCTTCAGGTCGATCAGGACCAACCTGCAGTTCATGGCAAAGGGAGGGAGGGAACAAACCGTAATGGTTACCTCTGATATGGTAAGTGCCGGAAAAACATTTATATCGATCAACCTGTCAACCATATTTGCCATATATGGCAAGAAAACCCTGTTGATGGGATTTGATTTGCGTAAGCCAAAGATTTACCAGGATTTCGGTCTTTCCAATACCGTCGGCATCACTTCTTACATGATCAATAAGAACAGTATTGATGAGATCATACAACAGTCACCGGTCGATAACCTTGATGTGATCATGGCAGGGCCGGTACCGCCAAACCCGTCCGAATTGATTGCTTCCAAAAAGACAGAGGAGCTTTTCACAGAACTCAAAAAACGCTACGATTATATCATTATAGATACCCCTCCGGTTGGTCTTGTAACAGATGCTTTCCTGCTAATGAAATATGCTGACAACAACCTTTTTGTGGTTCGTCAGGGTTATACCAACAAGAAGGTTTTCGGTTCCATTATTAAGGATATGGAAAACATGAACCTGCGCAACATTAGTATCCTCATCAATGATGTGAAGCTAGGCAAGTTCTCTTACGGCTACGGTTATGGCTATGGTTACGGCTATGGTTACGGCTACGGTTATGGCTATGGTTACGGGTATTATACCGACGATCGCGACATGCAAAAGCCCGGAATGGTGAAGCGCATCATAAAGGGCTAAGCCAGGTAAACAAAGTACAGTATCGTTACGGCTGCGATCATATAAAGTACCGTCAGCGGGAAACCGATTCTCATAAAATCTTTAAAAGAATACCCCCCCGGGCCGTAGACCATC
>JAZBOU010000212.1:0-5068 GCA_036351275.1 Bacteroidales bacterium | reverse complement strand
TGGTACAGGATATCGTACGGTGAGATCTTTGATCGTACGCAACAGCATACTTACATTGTAATTCTGTGCAGGGTATTTCCCGTTCAAAAGCCATTTTCCGGGAGCCTCCTTCTCCAGTAATACGGTGTTGTTGTTCTTATCCGCCATAAAGATCCTGGTAATGCTGGCAGTATCTTCAACGGCAAATCCGCTAACAGCATCATCGAGCGTAGTATATCTCCTGTTCACAAGGAAGAGTACACCTATTATCACGACAATTACGGTGAGTATGATCAGTATCCTGTTTCTTTTCATTTCTATTTGGCTGATTTTGATGTAAAGCGTTTCTTACGGATAAAGTAATATATTATTCCAAAGATGATCACCAGCAGGGGTGGAAGGCCCACATTGATAAATTTCCATTTCAGCTGGTGGGATTTCAGGTATGTATTGTCGAGAAGGCGCAGCTGGATCTCGCGGGAGCGGATGCTGATAAGATCGGTTCCTTCGCACAGGTAATCGATGGCATTGATGACAAAGGTCTTGTTCCCGAACTTCTGGTCTGTCCAGCGATCATATCCAAGGGGAAGAGGATAGCCCTGCCTTGGGTCGATCTGGTTCCTGATCACATCACCGTCAGCTACTACGATCATGGAAGTTGGCTTGCTCTTTTCTGTAAAACCGATCTCTTCGCTGTACATTAAGCTGGGTGGAATACGATTTTTGTAGAGCGATGAGAAACTGCCCTCCAGCAAGACCGCAACAGGCAGATATTGTTCTTTATACAATGCCTGGTCCGGCTCATAACCTATGATATCGAGGTTGATATACACCGGTGCGTTCATACTCCTCGAATAGGGAGATGAATTCAACAGGTAGGTCTTTTTGATACCCGGTATGGCGATAGTATCGATGCTGCTCACGAAATTGGTCATCACTGCACTTATGTTGCCGGTAACCGGATGGCTTTCCTGTGGTGTGACCAGCGGGAAGAAAAACCAGGGAAAGAAGTCGAATTGCGGCTGCCCTGCTACCTCACCCGTAGTAACAGGGATAGGCAATGCAATGAGGTCCATAATGAGGTTTGTATTGAGCCGTACCCCGTAATTGAACAGCATATCGTCGAGGTTAATATCATTGGTGACCCCCATGGTGGCTCCGCCGAACTGCAGGCTGTCCATGCTGGCAAATACGGGGTCGACCAGCCATAGGATCTTTCCACCGTGCATCACGTACTGGTCGATGATGAACTTATCTTTTTCGCTGAAGGCTGAATCCGGGGCAGCGATCACGATGGTTCTGTACTTATTTCGCACCACCAGGCCTGAAGAATCGCTGAGTTCGCGCTCGGTAAGCGCATTCACCCGTTCATTGATCCTGACGCGTTCAACCAGGTAGCGCTCCTGCAACGATCGTGTAATATCGGCTACCTGCCTGAGGTCGTATTCCCCATGGCCTTCGATAAAAGCGATCTTTGGCTTGCTCTCATTGGTAATGAGATTTATGGCATAAGCCAGGTTGAACTCGATATTCTCAATGGCCTTATTCACCATCTCATCTTCCGAAGCACCTTTTTCCGGGCTCAGCAACTGCAGCGGCAGTTCCTGTGCCTTGTAGGAAACAATGGCCCCGGGGAAAATCAGCTGGAATTTTACGCCTTCAGCGTCATCCTCCCGCACTTCGGTTTCGACCAGTCCCCTGTCTTTCAACAGCTGATGCGTATTGTAGCGTTCTTTGGGGTCTTCGCTCTCCGAAGGGTTGATGAAGTCATATTGCACATTGTCGGAAAATACCCTGAATTCGTCGAGCATTTCGCGCGTGGCGCGTTGCAGGCGGGCATAGCGTGGTGGCAGGTTTCCCTCGAGGTACACCTGGAAATAAACGATATCATCCAGGTTTTTAAGTAAGTGGCGGGTATCATCGCTCACAGTGTAGCGCTTTTCTGCAGTCAGGTCGATGCGTGTGAAAAGCTGGGAACCAATGATGTTCACAAATACAATGATCACGATACCCAGGGCCAGACGGATCCAGCTGCTACGTTTCTGGTTTATCTTTTTTACGCTCATTGTATTTTTCATTACCATTTCCTGCTTGCCAGCGAGAACCTCGTCAGCATCAGGAAAAATGCGATCACACTGATAAAATAAATTAGGTCCCTGGTGTCGACCACGCCACGGCTGATGGAGTCGTAATGTGATAAGATACCAAGGGAGGATATAAGGAGGCCAACATCGCTGAAAATGTCGAGGGGCCATATAAATTCAAATCCGATATAAAAGAATGCAGAGATCAGGGCTGCCAGAATAAAGGAGACGATCTGGTTGTCGGTAACGGAGGATGCAAACAGGCCGACAGCAACGAAAGTGGCACCCAGGAACAGCAGTCCGATATAGGATCCCCACATGGCGCCCGAATCGATATTACCCGGGGGCAGGCCCAGGGTGTATACCGAATAATAATAGATCAGGGTGGGCAGCAGCGCAAATACGACCAGTATAACCCCGGCAAAGAATTTGGCCAGGATGATCTGCATGTCGGACAGCGGTTTTGTGAGCAGCATTTCGATGGTGCCGCTTTTCTTCTCTTCTGCGAACATGCGCATGGTGATAGCCGGGATGAGGAAGAGGAACACCATGGGAGCGATGACAAAAAGGCCGTCGATACTGGCATAGCCATTGGTAATGATATTTTGCCCGAAGCTGATCACCCACAGGAAAAAGCTCACCACGAGCAGAAACACGATGATAACGATATACCCGATCAGTGAACTCAAAAAACTCTCTATTTCCTTACGTAATAGTGCGAACATCCCAAAAATTTGCAGGAGGCTAAATTAGTTATTTTATTGCAAACGTATCCGGATGCAGATTAGTATTGTTGCCATTGTTGAAATGGACCCTATTCAATAACAAGTGCACAATAGTGACAATGGAACAATGTTAGTCGTGGAATTCGATCCTCACCGGATCATTCGGCCCAAGGCCCAGCAAGCTTCCTGCTTTTCCGTTGTTTATGGCGATCTCGAGGTGTCCGTTGCAGCCGAAAAGGGCCAGGATCTCTCCTACCGGAACATCAGAGTATGATTCGCATATATTTCGTATCTCTTCACCTCTGAAGCTAATGGTAAACTTGCGGTTCTTCCCTACCTCTTTGAATTTATTACGGCTGATATTGGTGATCACATTCTTGTAATTATCTACATAGATCACGATGCCTTTGATCACGTTGTTGTCGATAACAGGTGCAAAGAGCATCTTTTGCTGAAGGGCTTCCCGTGAATGCCCGAGCTCCGAAATATCCTTGCCCCTGATGATCTCTGCAGCCGCCTTAACGAAACGGTCGCGCGAGGAAAAGGTAAAAAACTCAGAATCCTGTGGAATGCTGATCTCGACCATTTTATCAGGTTTGCCATCGAATATAAGCGAAAATATCCCGCTGTCTGCCCCGATAAAATACTGACCATTCGCAAAAACGATGGTGTGCGGCGAAGTTTCCGATTCTTCTGTACTTATGCCAACGATATGCACTGTCCCGTCGGGGAAATCACGATAGCAATTGCGTAAAATAAAGGCTGCCTCGGTCAGGTTATGGGGTGTTACATGATGCGAAATATCGATGATACGAGCATCAGGCAGCTGTTTCAAAATAGCGCCTTTAACGGATGCCAGGTAGTGGTCTTTCGTACCCCAGTCGCTGGTAAGGGTGATGATTGGCATGATTCGTTTTGGGTTGGGTTTGTCTGGGGTCAAAAGTAAACATTTTTTCGGGCATCGGGCTTCGGGCTTCAGGCATCATTCATTTTTTAAGTCATGACACCCGACGCCTGACGCCTGACGCCCATTTTTTGATTAACTTTGCTCTAATGAACGAACGCATAATAAACATTGAGGCGTACAGTCCTCTGGAAATTTACGGGGTGAACGACAGCAACCTGAACCTTTTCAAAAAACTGTTTCCGCAGCTGAAGATCACCGCCAGGGGGGAGATCATCAAGATTTTTGGCCCGACAAAGGATATGGACGAGTTTGAGCGCCGGTTCTACCTGCTGCTCACCTCATTTGAGCGCTTTGGCAAGATCACTGAGAACGATGTGATGCAGGTGATGGGAACAGCAGTCAGTGAAGAAGATCCTGCCCAAAACGGTAAAAAGGATAAGGATGATGTACTGGTGTTCGGGCGCGAAGGACTGCTGGTAAAGGCCCGCACCGCCAACCAGCGGAAGATGGTGGAGAGCAGCGACCAGCACGATCTTATTTTCGCCATCGGCCCCGCCGGTACAGGAAAAACATACACTGCTGTCGCCCTGGCTGTAAGGGCATTGAAAAACAAAGAAGTGAAACGCATCATCCTCACCAGGCCGGCAGTGGAAGCAGGTGAAAACCTCGGGTTTCTTCCCGGAGATTTAAAAGACAAACTCGACCCGTATCTCCAGCCCCTGTACGACGCTCTTCGCGACATGTTACCTACCCAAAAGTTGCTGTCCTACCTGGAAGACGGCACCATTGAAGTGGCACCCCTGGCCTTCATGCGCGGCCGTACCCTCGACAAAGCCTTTGCCATCCTTGATGAAGCACAGAACACCACACCCAACCAGCTGAAGATGTTCCTCACCCGCATGGGCAAATCTTCGAAGTTCATCGTAACCGGCGACATCACCCAGATCGACCTGCCTCCCAAACAGGAATCAGGGCTTATCCATGCCGACAAAATTTTAAAGAAAACCCCAGGCATTGACTTCATCTACCTGGACGAAAGCGATATCATACGGCATAAGCTGGTAAGCAAGATCATTGCGGCCTACGGCCGGAAGAATACCGAATAAAGAAACACGAAAATCGAAACACGAAGGGGTTTTCGTTTAGCGTTTAACGAAGTTCAATTATTTGACAATAAATTTCTTCCTGGTAACAATTCCCTTTTCATTCTTTAGTGCAATGAGATATACGCCGGCCGGGTATGATGATACATCCACCTGTATACCTTCTTCTTTAGCGGGAATTCGAATTTCATACATCTGTCTGCCTAACAGATCGTAAATACACATTGAATATCGGATATTGGATGTTGAATATCGAATATTCAAAGTATG
>JAZBOU010000211.1:0-4075 GCA_036351275.1 Bacteroidales bacterium | reverse complement strand
TTTATCATGACTACCTTAACTTTTTCAGAAATTAAACCCAAGCCTCAACACTGGTCCGAATTCTTTTACATTGAATCTAAATTCCTTTTGATCATCCCCCGATTTAAAATCTGTTGATAACACCCTGTAACCTGCAGATAGCTGAAATACTTGTGTAAAGCGGTAACCAGCGTAGGCTTGCAATTGCCACGTCAAGTCAGATCCAATACCAAAGCCTCCCACATCGCCCCTGAATTGAAAAAGCCACTTATCCTTAATGTCCGTGCTTAATCTGGTGATGATAACAGGGTCAAACCATGTTTTGCTGTAACTATCTTTAACTTCTTCTGTTCCGGCAGGTAATATTACATTTCTCTGAGCATCAATGTTTGTTTGTAAATAATTCAACCGGCCTCCTATTCCAATTTCCCAGTAAGAAAAAATACGATACATTCCGGCAGCTTCCCAGATGAATTGTTTTGCTCCGACTGACCCTGAAGGTATCAGGGTAGTAGGACTGACATCCTGCGTAAGATTCATATAAACCATGTCAGAAGTTATGGCCCATTTTTCAGTCTTTGCCTCAAAGTAAAGCATAGCTCCCATCTGCAGCTTATTAAAGATGTCACCAGCAGTAGCATCTACCGGGTAAGTAATAGATTCGCCAAGGCTCACTTCTCCATTCATATATGGGAACATGAGGTAAGCATCAGCTAGGAAATTCCACTTTTTATCATCTGAGATGGTCTGTGAGGATAAATGAGTATAACTCATGCAAAAAGCCATGTTTATAAAAACCAGGATAACAGTAGATATATAAAGGGGTTTATCATATTTCATATTCCGATATGTATTATTATAAATTAATGATGAACATCATGATAGATTTATTACGATGTTCATCACAGCATAAGCATACGAACGTTATAAACTAAATGCAGCACCAACACTTACTGTAAAATACCCCTGATCTTCAAGATCACCAGCTTTAAAGGCATTGTAATACTTGCCAGCCAGTTTAAAGGTAAAGCCATTCTGGAGCTCGTACATTAGCCCAGCTTCACCCTTAATGGCAAAGTGCCAGGGATTCTGCACCCATACCCATGTACCCATATTTACAACCCGTTCTGTGTACATGGTTCCAACACCTATCCCAGCATAGGGTTTTACTTCATTATCTGGCAAGAACGAATAATCTGCCGAGACTAAAATGGGTATTGCATTTTGATAGCGATGCTGAATCCCGCTTAGTGTTCTTGTATCAATTGTATAGGAGTCTCTGTCTCTTTTTTCGTAAAAAACATTCCATCCGAGATCTCCTCCGATGAGTATATTATCAGTTGCAGGATACCTGTATTGAATAGAAGCACCGCGAAAACTACCGGTGGAAATAAAATCCCCCAAGTCGCCGGTTCCAAAACTCATATCGTATTGAATAGACACATGCCCCCCTTGTTGGCTGAATACAGGGCTAATCCCCATCAGAAAGATAATTATAGCTATTTCAATATATTTTTTCATATTCATATTCTTTATTTTGGTAATGATTATTTTATATTCAGATAGGGTGATTGTTCAAATGCCTGGTTGATAGCTGTCTTTACACGATTTAGATCGTAAGAACCTGATAATAAACCATTACAGGCAGCCACCCACACCCCGGAAGGGTCAATATAATCATCACCGGCGGCAACCAGCGACATGACCAGTGTTCCTGTTGTGTAAGATGAAACAGCCTGATAGGAATATCCCCAGCCGCAATAATAATAGTAATACCAGCACCAGTAGTCGTACCAGTAGTAAACGGTGGTATTTGTCCATACAGCAGGAAGCAATGCCAGATCTGCACTTTCCGGATCTTCAGCTTTTGTCCAGCCCATTGCATTCATATTGCTTTCAATCAGCAGCAATATTTCAGCGTTATAGGGTTCTTTTACGTATTCGGGTTCTTCACCTTCAGTGAGGTTACCGGTGATCTTCACAATTTTTTCCGGAATGGCAAATGTTCCTTTACTCAAAAAATCATACTCTTCCTCATAGTTAGTGAAAACGACATCCAGATCAGAATAGTAAACTGGTTTATCGGGATAGCATGACACCATCAGGATGAAAGCAATAAATAATAGAATCACATTTGTTTTCATTATATCTAAGTTTAAATGTTTTATCAAGGAATTACCAAAATTTATCTACAGCTAAAATTGTTAATTTCTAGCCATGACGATTTCCAGATTGTAGGGGGTCTGCTGCGCTAGGAAGCTTAGAAGTAGTTCGTTTCTTCCATTCATCTTCGAGCAATTCCCTTGCAGCCTGCTCAAGAAATTCAGGCGCGGCCCATTCATTCACATCAAAGTTGTTTTTGATGTAGCCATGGCTAAGCATAAAGTCTTTACCAATGTCAACCGATACAAGGTTCTGAGGAGATAGGTTAGGAACCATATCAACACGTCTGATGCCTTCGTAAGTATCTTCCACATCACGATAAAAGGTTTGTTTGTCCAGGATAGCGGCAGCAGCCATCTTGTGATCATTCGCCCATCGTCCAACCTTGATCATGCCTTTCAAGAAAGCAATGGCCAGTTCGGGGTGTTTTTCAGCCATTTCTACTGTACAGGTTATAGCTGCAGGCACGTTGGCTACCTGAAGTGTCCAGTCGGGATACCTGGAAAGATCTTCGATAGATTTAAATTTACCAGTTGTTTCAGAAAGTACGCTTAACACTTTGCTTTGACTGTACATAGCATCAATGAGACCATTTTCCAATGCTGTTTCAAGGGGACGAAAGGCAAGATCATGTTTATGATCTCGTTTCAGCCAGAGCTCAGATGGATTTTCCATTGGTGGACCCATCATTTCAGGTACATCGTACCAGTCATCAGGATAAGGGAATTCAACGATTTCAACATCCTCACGGGTCATCCCATTCATCCTGAGCATCAATTCAATACCCTGTTCTTCCTGTATTCCCCACCAATCGGTTTTAATTTTATTCTGACTTCTCGAAAGACCTATCTTTTTACCTTTCAAGTCGGCCATTGTAAATATATCATCCCTTGAACGCACCATCATCACGCCTCCTTCATATACCTGGGTTACTCCCAGAAGTCGGGTCCGTCGAATATCGGCATGCACGTGAATCGGTGGGAATAAACCACCAAAACGGATCAAGTTATCCATGTTATGGATATAATGCGGGTACCAGTTGTTCTCTTCACGCGCACGAAGATACAGGTACTGCACATCCATCTTCTTATATATTTCTTTGGTCCAGCCTAATTCCTGATCCACATTACTGGCAGAAACCAGCGGACAATTGGTATAATACACTTCATTCCAATCTAAAGGAACTGTGTCGAGTTTGCCAGCTTTTTTAGCTTCAGCGATAATCTTGTCCATGTCAGGAGCTGCTCTTTTTACTTTGTTTGCCATAGTTAATATTGTTTATCGTTTATAAAACTTCTGAATATCTTAAATGAGTTTGATGCTATCCGTTCTCTTTCTTCTTTGTAAAAGTTTTTTTTCGAGTATTCTTTATGGCATTGTTAGCAGAACTATCCTTGTCGGTGTCTTCATTCATCTTTATCATTTCCTCATGCAAGTCAATTTTTCCGCAGGCACATGACGGGCCATCATCCTTTTTTTTCTTGGATCCCATATTTCGAAAGAATTAGAGTTGTTATTTAAGAGGTATATGAATACTCTTTACTCAGATCAATTCTATGAGCTATTGCAAAGTTAAAGCCATTACACACGAATAAACATAGTTATCAATCCGTATATTTTCATATTTTTGATATTCATCAAAAGCTACCAATGCCTGACCCAAATCCTCTTATGGAAAATCATTTTCATGATTATAAGCTTTTTTTTGATTTCATTGAGACATATATTCACAATGGATTCTCAGGAATTGATACTGAAGATCCGCTGATGATGGACCTTGAACAAATGATGGCAGAAAATGATCAGTTTATCTATTTGGCTGATGCCATCCATATGAAGATCCTATATGTTAGCAAACGGAGTAATGAAATGATGGGAATAAGGCCCGAGGATCTTTCTTTTTACCACTTTATGGAGGCTACTCATCCCGACG
>JAZBOU010000210.1:0-8406 GCA_036351275.1 Bacteroidales bacterium | reverse complement strand
TTCCGTAACAGGTACCGCCAATATTCTCATGGCGGCTGTTATGGCAGAAGGAACCACCACCATTTTTAATGCTGCATGCGAACCGTACCTGTACCAGCTTACCACCATGCTCGTGAACATGGGCGCAAAGATCAGCGGTATAGGTTCAAACCTGCTGCAAATAGAGGGCGTGAGGGAGCTGAAGGGCTGCACCCATACACTTCTTGCCGATATGATCGAGGTGGGCAGTTTTATTGGGCTGGCTGCCATGACACAATCGGAGATCACCATAAAAGATGTGAATTACGAGCGGGTGGGAATCATTCCTACAGTATTTGAGCGTATGGGTATCAGCCTGGTTCGTAGGGATGATGACATCATCGTACCGGCCCAGAAATCATATGAGATAGAGACCTTCATGGATGGATCTATCCTGACCGTAGCTGATGCACCCTGGCCGGGATTTACACCCGACCTGATCAGCATAGTCCTGGTCACCGCCACCCAGGCCAAAGGCAGTGTGCTCATACACCAGAAAATGTTTGAGAGCAGGCTTTTCTTCGTCGATAAACTGATCGACATGGGAGCCCAGATCATTCTCTGTGATCCCCATCGTGCCACCGTGATCGGATTGGACAGGCAGTATCCGCTGAAAGGAATCTCCATGACCTCACCCGACATCAGGGCAGGTGTGGCCCTGCTCATTGCAGCATTGTCGGCCGAAGGCAAAAGTACCATACACAACATCGAACAGATCGACCGTGGATACCAGAACATTGACAAACGTTTGCAGGCCCTGGGTGCTGACATTCGCAGGATCACTGATTGATCTGTTTTTCAATCTGACAATTTGTCCTGATAAATGATATTGGCAGGTGTTTTGATAACACTGGCTTACAAAGAATAATATAGAATAAGCATGTCTGAAAAAAATAAAAAGCAAGAACAGGAAAAGGAGAACAATGAAGTGCCTGTTGATAAGTCTGCAAAAAAGGGGAGAAAGAAATCTGCAGCAAAGAACAAAAGCAAGGATGATGAAAAGTTACAGGAACTCGGAGAGAAGCTGGATGAACTGAATGACAAATACCTCAGGTTGTTCTCTGAATTTGACAATTTCAGAAAGAGAACACAGAAGGAAAAGCTGGAATTGTTCAAAACCGCATCAGAGGATGTAATGATTGCCATGCTTCCCGTGCTTGACGATTTTGAACGTGCCCTGAAAGTAGCTGAAGATAACGAAGTGGATGACAATCATAAGGAAGGGATTGAGCTGATCTACAATAAACTTAAAAAGACCCTTGAGCAAAAAGGGCTTGAATGCCTTGATTCGCAGGGGCAGGAATTTGATACGGATTATCATGAGGCGATCACCAACATGCCGGCACCCTCACCTGAACTCAAGGGGAAAGTTGTAGATGTGATTGAAAAGGGATATAAGCTTAACGATAAAGTGATCCGTTTCGCGAAAGTAGTCGTTGGCAGTTAAGAAAAGATAAGCAGATGTCGAAAAGAGATTATTACGAAGTGCTGGAGGTTGATCGTGGGGCTTCAGAACTTGAGATCAAGAAGGCCTATCGGAAGATGGCATTGAAATACCATCCGGATAAGAACCCTGATGATTCCGATGCTGAGACCAGGTTCAAAGAGGCCGCTGAAGCCTATGAGGTGTTGAGCAATCCGGAGAAAAAGAACCGCTATGACCAGTTTGGCCACGCAGGCATGAAGAATGGTGGCGGATTTGGCGGAGGTATGAGCATGGACGATATCTTCAGCCAGTTCGGCGATATATTCGGAGGTGCTTTCGGAGGTGCATTCAGTGGCTTTGGAGGTGCTGGGGCACGTTCACATACGCGTCGCAGGGTAAACCGGGGCAGCAACATCAGGGTAAAGGTTGCCCTCGACCTGAAAGAGATCGCCAACGGGGTTGAGAAGAAAATAAAGGTTAACAAATATATCTCCTGCAAACCATGCGATGGTACCGGGGCAAAGCACGGATCATCCATGGGCACATGCCATACCTGTAACGGCTCAGGACAGGTGGTGCAGGTTACCAATACGTTCCTGGGACAGATGCAGACCGCTTCAACATGCCCTACCTGTCATGGTGAAGGAAAAACGATCACCGAAAAATGCCCGGAATGTGCCGGACAGGGTGTGACCAGGGGCGAGGACGTTATCAGCATCAAGATCCCTGCAGGTGTAGAAGAAGGTATGCAACTTTCGGTAAGCGGCAAAGGGAATGCCGGGGCCAGGGGAGGAATACCCGGTGACCTTTTGGTACTCGTTGAGGAAAAGCCGCACCCGGAACTCATCCGCGACGGACACAACCTGCTCTACGAAAAATACATCAGCATCCCCGATGCGGCCCTCGGAACAACCATTGAAGTGCCTACCATTGACGGAAAAGCCAGGATCAAGGTCACACCGGGAACACAGGCCGGTAAAGTGATGCGACTGAAAGGCAAAGGCTTACCCAATATAAATCACCACGGACGAGGTGACCTGCTGGTCACTATCAGCGTATGGGTACCCAGGGAACTCAGCAAGGACGAAAAAGAGATTCTCGAGAAACTTGGCGGATCAGAGAACTTCAAGCCCAATCCGGGCAGCAGGGACAAAAGCTTCTTCGACAGGATGAAGGAATATTTTCAGTAAGTTTGCGTTGAGTTTACACCATGGCCCTTTTCCATACAGAAAATGTAAGCAAACGCTATTCGGGGCATACTGCACTTGACAGGGTGAGTATCGAAGTCCCCGAACAAAGCATCTTTGGCTTGCTGGGCCCAAATGGCGCAGGAAAGACCTCCCTTATCCGGATCATCAACCTGATCACGGGACCTGATGAAGGAAAACTCTGGTTCAGAGGGGAACAGCTTCAGCAAAAACATATTCACAATATCGGTTACCTGCCGGAAGAGCGTGGGCTGTATCGGAAGATGAAGGTAGGTGAGCATGCTCTTTACCTTGCACGTTTGAAAGGCCTTTCAAAACGTGAGGCATATAAAAAACTGAAAGAGTGGTTCGATAAGTTCGAGATAGGAGGGTGGTGGAACAAGAAGGTGGAAGAACTGTCGAAAGGCATGCAGCAGAAACTGCAGTTCATCGTTACCGTGTTGCATGATCCTGAGCTTCTGATCTTTGACGAACCATTCAGCGGCTTCGATCCCATCAACGTAGAACTGCTGAAAGATGAGATCCTGAGAATGCGCGACAATGGTACGACCATCATCTTCTCAACGCATAATATGGCTTCGGTAGAGGAACTTTGCGACCATATCGCATTGATCGACCGGTCGAAAAAGATCCTCGACGGAAAAGTGCAGGATATCAAGAAACAATACCGTTCGAACACCTACCATATCACATTCGATCATGATAACGGGCCGTTGTCTTCACATCTTGATGGGCGTTTCGAGATCATAGAGCAGGGTGAGGAGGAAGACAGGCATATGGCAAGGATCAGGATAGCAGAGGGGCATCATGCAAAAGACCTGCTGCAGATACTCGTCCCGAAATTCAATATACAATCCTTTAACGAAATACTGCCCACCATGAATGACATATTCATTTCGGTGGTGAAGGAGAACGAAGGAAAATGAACAAGATCTGGCTGGTCATAAAAAGGGAATACCTGACGAGGGTGCGAAAGCGCTCCTTCATCGTGATGACCATACTGGGCCCATTGCTGATGGCCTCGGTATTTGTCGTGCCCATGTACATCGCTACGCTTACTGAGGAAGAGGGCAAGGTTATAGAGGTGCTTGACGAAACCGGCTGGTTTTATGAAAAGTTCCCGGATACGGAAGAATTTGAGTTCAGGTATACCGTTGCTGACCTTGAAACGGCCAAGGTTGAAATAATGGCAAATGATGAATTTGCCCTGCTCTACATTCCACGCAGGGAGCTTACCATACCTTCATCAGCCATACTGTACTCATTGTATCAGCCCGGCGTTGACCTGAAAAGCTACATTAAAAACATAATGGCCAAAGAGGTTGAACAGCAAAAGCTTCGCATCAACCTTGATGAGATGGACCTTTCGAAAGATGACCGTGAGCGGGCCATGAAGCTTCCTGAATTGATCAAGACCAGCATTGAGCTCAGCACAATGAAAATGGACGAAAGCGGTGGGGAGGAGGAAACCTTTACGGAGGTGATGATGGCTGTAGCTTTCATCAGCGGCATGATCATTTACATGTTCATCTTTATCTTCGGGGCGCAGGTTTTGCGTGGTGTGCTGGAAGAGAAGACCAATCGTATCGTTGAGGTCATTGTCTCAAGTGTAAGGCCGTTCCAGCTGATGATGGGAAAGATCTTTGGGATCGCCATGGTTGGGCTGACACAGTTCCTGCTCTGGGTGGTACTTACCTTTGGGATCGTAAGCGCATTTCAGATCGCCTTTGCTGACCAGATGCCATCACCGGATGTGCGGATGGCAGTTACCCAGCCCGGTGTGGCCCAGCAGGTGCAGGCAACTACAGAAAGCCAGGTTGCACAGGTCTTTGAAGTGATAAATTCTATCCATTACGATGTGATCCTGCTTTCCTTCCTGTTCTATTTCCTGGGCGGATACCTGCTTTATGCAGCCCTGTTCGCCGCCGTAGGTGCGGCTGTCGATACCGAAACCGATACCCAGCAATTCATGATGCCGATCACCATACCATTGTTCCTGGGCTTTATCATTGCCAATATGGCCATTTATGATCCCGATGGACAGCTGGCAGTGTGGTTCTCCATGATCCCATTTACTTCTCCTGTGGTGATGATGGCACGTATACCTTTTGGCGTGCCTATTGAGCAGATATGGATTTCGGCGGCATTGCTTATACTGGGATTTGTATTTACCACCTGGATCGCTGCACGAATATACCGTACCGGCATACTCATGTATGGCAAGAAGGTGAGCTACAGGGAACTGTGGAAGTGGCTGCGATACAGGAGTTAGAAATTCATTGAATTCATTAATTGAACTGTCACCCTGAAGTCGAAGTGTGATATATTTGCAGACAGTAGTCAACACTTGGAGTACCTGGAGTTTGGATTTTGATCATTGTTTTGGAACTTGTTTCCTGGATCTTGGAACGTTAAAGGTAGAATTCTTACATTTGCCTGATATTCGTCACCTATGAAAATAGACGCCTTCATCCCATGTTTTATTGATCAGTTTTACCCCGAAACAGGGTTTAACATGGTGCGCATACTGGAAAAACTGGGGCATGAAGTGCATTACAACGAGAATCAAACCTGTTGCGGACAAGTAGCTTTCAACAGTGGTTTCTGGGAAGAAGCAAAGGCCATAGGGGAGAAGTTCATCAAGGATTTCCCGAATGGACGGCCGGTTGTCGGGCCAACAGCATCCTGCACAGGATACGTGAAGAACTATTTCCATGAATTGTTCCACAACACTTCCCTGCATCTCGAATACAAGGCCTTGCAGAGGAATATGTTTGAGTTTACCGACTTCCTTGTCAACCATCTTGGCGTGACCGATGTCGGAGCATCATTCATGCATACGGTTACCTATCATGATTCATGCGCTGCGATGCGAGAATATGGCCTGAAAGACGAACCCAGGGCATTGCTGGCCCATGTAAAAGGCCTTCGCCTGGTAGAAATGGAAGAACGGGATGTCTGCTGCGGTTTCGGGGGTACTTTTTCGGTAAAGAATGAACCCATCTCCACTGCCATGGCCGAGCAGAAGATCGAAAATGCCATGAATACCGGTGCCGAATATATTGTCTCTACCGATGCTTCCTGCCTCATGCACCTGCAGGGATATATCGACAAGCATAAGCTTCCGATAAAGACGATACATATCGTGGATGTATTGGCCAGCGGTTGGTAGACTTGGTGTGTGGCATGTGGTGTGTGGTGCGCGGTACTTCTTCAGTCCTTTGCACTCCGAAGCCCTGGGCGGAGGAGTGATCTATCCTCTTCGAAAATATCATTTCTACGATAGGTTCTGCAATTTACAATCAGTTAAATCGGTTAAATCAGTGAGACTGGTTTTTCAAGAGCGAAGCGTATTGAAAGACCATAGTCGAACTGATCCCGAGCAAAGCGAGGGATCTCCTGAAATCAGTTGAATCAGTTAAATCGGTTAAATCAGTTGAATCAGTTAAATCGGTTAAATCAGTTGAATCAGTTGAATTTGTTAAATCAGTTGAACTGGTTGAATGGTCTTATGAATGTACAGTACACAAAGTTCAACAACCCCAGCGGGGTTGCATATCCGTAGCCCCGGGCTTCAGCGCGGGGTGGAGGATATATTTAAAGTTCAAGCCCTCCCCGCGCTGATGTTTGTTTAAAAATTTCAAGATTGCAAGGGGAGGGTATGGGAGGGGTAATGATCACATCCACAACTTCGAATATCAGATATCGAATATCAATTATCTATCGCTCCTGTTCTTCCCCATCCATCGCACACCTGAACCCAACAGCAAAATCATTCCAGCCGCTGATCAGCCCTTTCCTGTTATATACCCTTTTGTATCCATGGCCTGAATGCCAGCTACCTCCTCGAATAACCCTGTTGCCACTTATTTCTGGACCTTGGAGGTTCTCATATTCACTATTGCTGTAATAGTCGACAGCGTAGCGGTCGTACACCCACTCACATGTATTACTCCAGCTTTCGGCACCCGGTGCTATTCAATTTCAAATAACTCAACATTCAAAACCCAAAACTCAACCCTATTTGTAGGTATAATGCCCAATTATCTCAAAATCGAATAATATATCCTCGATCACCTGTCCTCCACCTATATTGTGTATAACAAGGTGCCGTTTTCCATCTCTTGAACGTTCTTTCAGCACGATCCCGATATGGGTAACACCGCCGCCGAGGTCCCAGCAAACGATGTCTCCCGGGCTATAGTCGTTGGGCTGCAGGCTGTTGGGTTTTATTGTTCCATGCCGCTCGAAAAATTTCATCAGGTTGGGCACCCGGCGATGATCAATGTTCTTGTCGGGAGCACTAAGTCCCCAGATATCAGGATATTCACTAAAATTTGCTTTCATGTCTTCATGTACCTCTCTCTGCAGGTCGATGCCGAACATACGATATGACCGGATGACGACATCGGAGCAAACACCTCTATCGGCCGGGACATCCCCTCCGGGATATTCAATGCTTGCATAAGATGGATCATAAATGATCGTAGCATCTTCCAGGTTCATCGCTGAATCAGCCAGCTGACTGTAAAAGTCTTCCTGGGCGAAGACAAACAGACTGCAAAAAATGAATATTATGCTGATGAGGAATCGCATTTTATAAAGATAAGAATATTGTTACGAGCAGACTGGCTGGCATAGTTCCTGTGAATCGATTCAACTAATTCAACTAATTCCCTATCTTTGCTGCACCAAAACTTTTGGATGTTTAATAGTAAGAAGGATCGTGTGAAGTAAATAACCGCTGGCAATCTGTCACTGGTTATACATTCGTTTACCAGGGCGAATCCGCCCTGGGGCTTAACATATTTATTTATTTTTATCAACAATTGCAGGTTCGGGAATAGAAATGCTCTCATTCAAGTCCTGTAAAAAAAATTATTTCAATCATGAGCGATGAAAATCAATCTATAATACACGAGTTCGACTTAAATATAATTTGTGATTATTTTTCAAATTTCGAAAGACAGGGACCCGGCAGTCCTGAAATGACCCTTAAAGCCCTAAGTTTTATTGATAATCTGACGAAAGACTCCCGGATTGCTGACCTGGGCTGCGGTACAGGCGGTCAGACTATGGTACTGGCACAGCATGTTCCGGGACATATAACCGGTGTTGATATGTTTCAAAAGTTCATCGACCTGTTCAATAAAAATGCCCGGGAACTTAATTTGCAAGACCGGGTAATAGGCGTTGTTGGATCCATGGATGACCTGAAGTTCAAGGAGGAAGAACTGGACCTGGTTTGGGCGGAAGGATCCATTTATAACATTGGCTTTGAACGCGGACTTAAGGAATGGCGCAGATACCTGAAAACAGGCGGGTATGTTGCTGTTACTGAAGCTTCCTGGTTTACGGAGGAGCGTCCAGATGAGATAAGCAAGTTTTGGCAGGATGCTTACCCGGGGATAGACACCATCCCGAATCAGATGGATAAACTGCAAAAATCCGGATATCTTCCAATAGCCGCATTTATGTTACCGGAAGAATGCTGGACGGATCACTTTTTTGCTCCGCAGCCCCCGGTTCACAGGGCTTTCCTCGAAAAGCATGCCGGGAATAAAGCTGCCGAGGGATTGGTAAATTACATGATCCACGAAGCCCGGATGTACGATAAGTACAAGAAGTATTATGGGTACACTTTTTTTGTTGGGAAGAAGATCTAGAGATATCTGATATCTGATATTTGATATTTGTTAATTGTTATTCTTTTCCGCTATTACTTCCCTGTATTACTTCATGGTAGCAAGGGCT